>CALXLP010000026.1 GCA_944389225.1 uncultured Clostridia bacterium
GATATATTAGATTATCTAATTGTGGATTTAAAAAAAGAAGATTTGTAAAAAGGGGGAACATATGAAAAAAAGAAAATGGGGAATTATCACGATTATTATTATTATATGTATCTTACTTAGTATGACGGGATATTTATTTTTTAGTCTTGCAAATAAAGAAAATGAAGAAAAAATAAGTGAGGATGTGGCAAATATGAATCATGAAAATTCAAAAAGTACTGATTATGATATGACTGAGATGAAAACATTTAATTTTGAGACGAAAACGGTTACTTTAAATAGTGGATATGAAATGCCTTTAAATGGAATTGGAACATATAGCTTAACAGGAGAGGAATGTTATAATTCCATAACAAGTGCTTTAAATTCAGGTGTTAGATTAATCGATACAGCGTATATGTATCATAATGAAGAAGAAATTGGAAGAGCAGTCAGAGATTCCAATGTTCCAAGAGAAGAAATCTTTATTACAACTAAACTATATCCAAACCAGTATGCTGACCCAGAATATGCAATAGACTTAGCTTTAGAAACATTAGATGTTGAATATATAGACTTACTATTATTACATCATCCTGGAGAAAATGATGTAAAAGCATATAAAGCGATGGAGCAAGCAGTTCAGGAAGGAAAGGTACGATCTATTGGACTATCAAACTGGTATATAGAGGAATTAGAAGAATTTTTACCAGAAATTACAGTTATGCCAGCTGTAGTACAAAATGAAATTCATCCATATTATCAAGAATTAGAAGTTGTTCCATATATTCAAAGTAAAGGAATTGTTGTAGAAGGATGGTATCCATTTGGAGGAAGAGGACATACTAGTGAATTATTAAATGACGAGACCATTGTAGAGATTGCTCAAAATTATAACGTAACAGCAGCTCAAGTAATTTTAAGATGGAATTTACAAAGAGGTGTTGTTGTTATACCTGGTTCAAGTAATCCAGACCATATTCAAGAAAATACAGAAATCTATGATTTTGAACTAACAGATGAAGAAATGCAATTGATGGAAAGTTTAAATCGAGATGAAAAGCATGATTGGTATTAAAAATATTAATTTGAATGGATAATTAATTAGAAACAATAGAATGGAGGGAAAATAAAAATGAAAGTATTAGCGATTAATGGAAGTAGTAGGAAAGATGGAAATACAGCAATTGCTATAAATGCAGTATTAGAAGAATTAAAGAAAAATGGAATAGAAACAGAAATGATACAACTTGCAGGAAAGGTAATAAATCCTTGTAAAGCTTGTTTTACTTGTGGGGGAAAGAAAAATTGTTCTTTTCAAAATGATGAATTTGTAGAAATTTATCAAAAAATGAAGGAAGCAGATGGTATATTATTAGGTTCTCCTGTATATACAGCAGATATATCATCTAATATGAAAGCAATTCTAGATAGAGCCGCAGTAGTAGGAGATATGAATCCGGGATTATTAAAGCATAAAGTAGGGGCAGCAGTGATTGTAGCTAGAAGAGGAGGAGCCTTAAATGCTTTTGATACCTTAAACCACTTTTTCTTAGTACAAGAGATGATTGTTCCAGGTTCCAACTATTGGAATATGTTATATGGAAAAATACCAGGAGATGTATTAAAAGATGAAGAAGGATTAGCTAATATGAAAAACTTAGGAGAAAATATAGCATATGTGCTAAAGAAAATTAAAAAACAGTAAAAATGATATTAGTAGTAAATTTATTTACTGGAGGATATATATGAAAAAGAAAAAAATAGTCATTATATGTATAGTTATCATTATAGTAGTAATAGTTATAGGATTAAGCATGTTTAATCAGAATAAAAATTTAAATGAAATAAATATACAAAATTTTATGAACAGTAACAATAAGGATGATATAATTACGAATGAAAGTCAAAATTCAGAGAGTATAGAACAAAATAATTTAGAAAATCCCATAATAAATAATGAAGAAAATTTGATGGAAGGAAGTGAGAATATGAATAATCAAAGTGAAGACATTAAGATAAATCTAATTGTTAATGATAAAACATTTACAGCAACATTAAATCGTAATCAAACAGTAAATGAATTGATTTCAATGTTTCCAATGACATTACATATGAGTGATTTACATGCAAACGAAAAATATAACTATTTAAGTTCTAGTTTAACAACTAACAGCAATACACCAGGAAGAATCAATGCAGGAGATATAAAACTATTTGGAAATGATTGTTTAGTGGTATTTTATGACAGTTTTAGTACATCATATAGTTATACAGATTTGGGAAGAGTAGATGATGTAGAAGGATTTATTTCTGAATTAGGTAGAGGAGATGTAACCATCACATTTGAATTAGCTAATTAAAGGCATAATTTAGTAAATAAGATGGTGATACACAAAAGGAAAGCTTAAGCGCTTATATTTATAAAAAAGTTTATAAAAAGTGTTGATTTAGAGTAAACTCTAAAAGATAATATATAAAAAATCGAAATGTAATGTATAGAAAACATTATATAAAATTAGGATAGAAAAGAAATTGTTTCTATATAATAAAAATAGAAAGGAAGGTAAAAACATGGAAGAAACATTAAATTTAACACAAGAATGGGACAAAACATTCCCAAAAAGTGAAAAGGTAAATCATAGAAAGGTAACATTTCATAATCGTTATGGAATTACATTAGCAGCAGATCTATATGAGCCAAAAGATGCCCAAGGAAAATTGCCAGCAATTGCTGTATGTGGACCTTTTGGAGCAGTCAAAGAACAAGCATCAGGATTGTATGCTCAAAACATGGCAGAAAGAGGATTTTTAACACTTGCATTTGACCCATCTTTTACAGGAGAAAGTGGAGGAGCAGTTCGTTATGTAGCATCTCCAGATATCAACACAGAAGATTTCTCAACAGCAGTAGATTTTTTATCTGTACAAGAAAATGTTGATCCAGAAAGAATCGGAATTATCGGAATCTGTGGTTGGGGAGGTATGGCTTTAAATGTGGCTGCAATGGATACAAGAATTAAAGCAACTGTTACATCAACCATGTATGATATGAGTCGTGTAAATGCAAATGGATATTTTGACAGTGTCAATGAAGATGAACGTTATGAGTTAAAGAAAAGTTTAAATGCACAAAGAATAGAAGATTACAAAAATGGAACCTATAAAAGAGCAGGTGGTGTGGTAGATCCACTTCCAGAAGATGCACCATTTTTTGTAAAAGATTATTATGATTATTACAAAACAGAACGTGGATATCATAAAAGATCATTAAATTCAAATGATGGATGGAATACAACATCTTCATTATCTTTTATCAATATGCCAATCTTACAATATAGCAATGAAATTCGAAATGCTGTTTTAATGATACATGGAGAAAAAGCACATTCTTGCTATTTTAGTAAAGATGCTTTCAAAAATATGACTGAAAATAGTAAATATACAGATAATAAAGAATTAATGATTATTCCAAATGCAGTTCATACAGATTTATATGATAAAGTAGATATCATTCCTTTTGATAAAATAGAAGAATTTTTTAAAGAAAATTTGAAATAATGAGATACTTTATTATTATAATAAAATCATCGAAAAAAGTTTGACAGCAATAAACCTATATGGTAAAATGTTAACATAAAAATAAGCAGGAGGATGAATATGGAACGGAAAATAAAAAGTACAATGGATTTAGTAAATGCAATATATCAAATGAAAGATAAGAGAAACATGACTTTTGAAGAAATAGAAAAAAGAGTACAAATATCACCCGGATTAATATCTAGATGGAAAAGAGAAAAAACAGGTCCAAATCTAGAAGTTATAATAGAAATATTAGAAACATTAGATATGGATTTATATGTAAGAGAGAGTGATTTTACTCATATGGAAACAGAAAGAAGTCGTGATGAACCGTTAGATAATAGTCCAATATCAAAATTACAAATGGAATTGATGCTTGCAATAAATTCTTATTTTCAAAAAGATGATGAAGAGGCAAGAAGAGAATTTGCAGAAATAATAAGAATATTAACACAAGAACATTTGGAGTACAATGATCTTCTTGGTGTATTTTTATTAATTTTAGTACGAATCAAAAAGCCAACTTAAAGAATTTTAGGTTGGTTTTTTGATTTATATAATGAAAAAAATAAGTAATAATAAAAAATGAATTTGTATTCTTATTTTTTGAAATGAAAAACTATAGTTGCAAGATATGATAGAAAAATGATAGAATTAGAAAAAAGATAAAAGGAAGAAAAATTATGATAGAAATCAAAAATGTTAGTAAAGCATATGTCAAACATAAAAATGTAATTGAAAACATGAATTTAACGATTGAAGATGGACAAATATTTGGATTTATTGGACCAAATGGAGCTGGAAAAACAACCACTATGGAAATGCTTACAGGTATATTAGATATTGATGAAGGAGAAATTTTAATTGATGGAATTAATATAGAAAAAAATCCTATTGAAGCAAAAAAACAATTTGGATTTGTACCAGATTCGCCAGATGCATTTGAAAAATTAACAGGAATAGAATACCTAAATTTTGTAGCAGATGTATATGAAGTAGACCAAAAGACAAGATTTGAAAAGATAACAAAATTAGCAAAAGGATTTGGTATTTATGATTCTCTCAAAGAAAGAGTTCAAAGTTATTCACATGGAATGAAACAAAAAATCATTATTATAGGTGTTTTATTACACAATCCCAAAAATTGGATTTTAGATGAGCCAATGACAGGATTAGATCCTAAAGCATCTTTTCAATTAAAAGAATTAATGAAAGAACATAGCAAAAATGGAAATACTGTATTTTTCTCAACACATGTACTAGAAGTAGCTGAAAAGATATGTGATAAAATTGCTGTTATTGATAAAGGTACTATTAAATTTGTGGGAACATGTGAAGAATTAAGAGAAAAATGGAAATCAAATAGTTCATTAGAAGAGTTATTTTTAAAGATAATAGAAGAATAATGATTTTTTAAAAAACTTGTATTTTTGAAGGGAACAGAAGTAAAAATGAATAGATTAAATGAAGTCATTTTTAAAAATGTGCATAGAAGAGATAATGAAAATAAAAGCATGGTGAATAAAGCTTTAACCGTATTGATATTTGTGATTATATTTGGAACTATTTCTACCATTATGGGAGTAGCAAGTTATTATTTAACGACAGAATTGATAAAAGTAAATCAAGCACCTGTGTTTGTTAATATTGTATTATTAATCATGTTCATATTTCTATTTTCTAAAAGCATATTTGAAAGTTTGAATAATTTATATTTTGCAAAAGATTTAAAAATCTTTTTAAGAATGCCGATAAAACCAATACAATTAGTAAAAGCAAAAATCAATAATATGATTGTATCTGAATATGTCATGGAATTAATGCTGTTACTGTCACCTATATTGGTATATGGATATTTGGTAAAAGCAGGTATTGTATTTTATGTATATGTAACGATTATATTACTATTATTACCAATGATACCAATCGTATTGACTTCTCTTATAACAGCTGTGATTATGCGATTTACGAATGTTATAAAAAATAAGACACAAGTGCAATATATATCTATCTTCATTGGATTTGTTGTACTTGCGATTATTACAAGCCTATTTTCAACAGGTGAAGGTATTTCATTAGAACGATTTACAGAAAAAATGTTAGAAGTTAATGGATTAATTGAACTGATATCAGAATATTTTGTTATTTTAAAACCAATTATGAATGGTTTAATAAACTATGAAAATATAACTGGAATGGCTAATATTCTTTTGTTTGCAATAGAAAGTTTTGCCACTTATTATATAGCAACTTGGATAATTTCTAAAATATATTTAAAAGGAGCTATTGGAACCGTTGTTAATACAAACAATATGAAAGCAAAGAAAAATACAGAATTAAAGTTAAGTGAGTGTAAACAAAGAAGTCCCAAAAGAGCTTTTTTAAGTAAAGAATTAAAACAAATTATGAGAACACCGATCTTTTGTTTACAATGTATCATTTTACCAATGGTATATCCAATCTTATTTATTGGGATACCTGCAATTGCTTTAATTTCATTTGCTAGAAGTGTAGGTTTTGACTTTTTAACCAATATGCAAGAAAATATATTTAGCCCAATAGGAATATGTATTGCCATTAGTATTGCACAAGTATTATACATTATGAACTTTACATCTATTATTGCCATTTCAAGAGAAGGAAAAAAAGCAAAACTAATGAAAACAATACCAATTAGCTTATATAAACAATTTAAATATAAACTATATCCTGCACTGATTGCAGATAGTGTAATTGCTTGTATTGTTACCATATGTTACAGTTTACTAGTATCAAATATGCATATTGTATTTAGTATTTTTTTATTTATCACATTAATGGCACTTTGTTTGGTACAAGAAAAAGTAATGATATTAATTGACTTGAAAAAGCCCAAAATCACATGGACAAGTGAATATGCGATGATGAAAGAAAATGTAAATGTTATGTATGAATTCTTTTATGCTGTAGTAGTTGTGATTTTATTAACAGGAATAGGATTTATGATTAATAACATAACTGTTCTAATGATAGTGGTATTTTTAATACTTGCATTGATTAATTTAGCAATTAATCAATATGTAAAGAAAAATCAAATAAAATTATATAGAAAAATATTTTAAACATTGTAAAGAACTTTAGGGATTAGTAGATTATTCCTTAAAGTTCGTTTTATTATATAAAACAATTGAGAAACTTTTAAAGATATGATATATTGTAAAAGAACAGAAATAAATAAGATAATAGGAGAAAGACATTATGATAGATTTTGATGAAATAAAAGAAGTGGGAATACCAAATTTAAATAGTGGAAAATATTGAAAATATAGGAGAGGAAGATTTAATAGTATTTGATGTAGTTCCAGAACAATAGTGAAATTAAGGAGAAAAGAGGGATATTTATGAAAAAAAGAGTGAAAATCATATTAAGTATCATTATAGTTTTGATACTAATTCTATTTGTGGTATATAAAATTGATATGACAAATAAAACAGAAGAAAAAATAGTTAATAGGACAACAGAATTAATGGAAAGTATAAGTAATCAAGATTATGATAAGATAAAAACTTATCTAAAACATACAGATGGAACAGAATTGTCAGATGAAGAAATATCCAATTTTCTTTTAAATACAGGACTATATAGAGCGACATTAGTAGAAGATGGAACCTTTTTATATGATGCAAATACAAGTTTTTTCAATACAGATAAAGGACAAATTCTATTTAGTTTTACAGCTTTAAATGGAGAAAATATAAGTAATCAATTAGAATACATAAATGACGGAACACAGGAATATTTAGCAACAGATGAACTACAAGCAGTTACGAAAGAAACAGAAAAATATCCGATTGCATTAGATTTAGCAGATGGAAGTAAAATAGAATATGACGAATCTTCAGAAGATGAAGATTCTGAAAAAATAAATATATATTCTTTTGTGCAAGAGAAAGATGGTGGGATTTCAGTAGAAGTTATAAAAGAAGCAAAAGAAGATTTAGAAAAATATTTAGAAATTCAAATGTATGAAGGAATAGATACCTTAAAAAATTTAAATGAAAATTATACAATGGAATGGGATAATGAATATAAAGAAGTATCCATTTATTGCGAAGATAATGATAAAGATAAAATAGGAATGATAGAGTTACGATTGAAGGTACGTCTATGTTCAATATTAAAACAAGCATTAGATGGAATTTCAGATTGGAAACTAACCATTCACTACTATGACGACAACACAAGAGAATTATTATCGACAGAAGTTATTAGATAATAGAATAGTAGGAAAAAAGAAAACAATTGATAAAATTATAAAGTAGTTTATCAATTGTTTTTTACATAACTATAGAGTATTTTGTCTTTTTGTGATATAGTATATGTGTAAAATATAAATGAAATAGAAGTTAATTAATGGAGAGTATATATGGAAGAGCATAATAAAAAACAAATCATTGTATTTGGTGGTTGCTTTAATCCACCACTAAATTCACATTTTTCACTTGCAGAACAAATGATAGCAGAATATCCAGAAATAGAAAAAATTATATTTGTTCCAGTGAATAGTCAATATGAAAAAATGGATTTAATTGAAAATGAACATCGTTATCAAATGTTAAAAACAGTTTGTGATAAAAATGAAAAATTTGAAGTATCTAGAATAGAAATAGATAGTGAAAGACAATTATATACAGTTGAAACATTACACAAAATACAAGAAGAATATCCAGATTATGAAGTTGCTTTTTTAACAGGAAGTGATAACTTAAAAACATTAGACACATGGAAAAAAGTAGAGGAACTTACAACCAAGTTTAAAATGTATATTTTAGAAAGAGATAATGATTGTATGGAAGAAATCATTCAAAACAACGAATTATTAAAGAAACATAAACAAGCTTTTATCAAAGCAAAAGATACAATAAAAAGCAATTTAAGTTCAACATTTGTAAGAGAAAAAATAAAAAATGGAAAAAGTATACGATATTTAACACCTGATGAAGTAATCACATATATAAAAGAACATCAATTATATCAATAAAATGTCCTTTTTGGGACGTTTCTGTTTGGGACATTTTGGGACGTTTCTTTTTGGATATTTTAAAATAAATTATAAAAAAGACAGAAAGGAGAATTTGAAAATGTTAGAAAAAGAAGAATTAAAGAAAGAAACAGAAGGTGCCATTACTTGGATTAAAGAATATGTAAAACAAGTTGGAGCAAAAGGAATTGTTGTTGGATGTAGTGGAGGAAAAGACTCAGCAACTGTACTTGCTATGTCAGTAAAAGCAATAGGAAAAGAAAATGTAGTTGCTGTATCTATGCCATGTCACTCTATATCACATGATTTTGATGATGCTAAATTAGTAGCAGATACTTTTGGTGTGAAATTCTTGAAAGTAGATTTAACCAATACATATAATGAAATGGAAAAAGAAATACAATCTGCAATGGGAGAAGAATTATCAAAAGAAGCAACTATTAATATAAAACCAAGATTAAGAATGACGACATTATATGGAGTCGCACAAAGTTTAGGATACTTAGTAGTTGGAACAGGAAATCTTTGTGAAGCAATGGTAGGATATACAACGAAATGGGGAGACAATAGTGCAGACTTTAATCCAATTGGAAACTTTACTGTTGCTGAAGTATTAGCTATTGGAAAATATTTAGGTGTTCCAGAAAGAATATTAGAAAAGGCACCAAATGATGGATTAGGTGGCATGACAGATGAAGAAAAAATGGGAATCAAGTATAGTCAAATTGCAGAAATGATAGAAACAGGAAATACAGATGAAAATGCAAAAAAAGAAATTTTGAAAAGATACAATGCATCAAAACATAAAAGAGAATTAGTTCCAACATATACATTTGAAAGAAAAAATTATTTAAAAAACATGGAAATATAAGGAGAATAAGTAAATGGCAACTTTTGAAGATTTTATGAAATTAGATATTCGTGTAGGAACAATTCTAAAAGCAGAAGAATTTAAAAAAGCGAAAAAACCAGCTTATAAATTAGAAATTGATTTTGGAGAAGAAATTGGCATTAAAAAATCATCGGCACAAATTACCAATCTATATACTCCTGAAGAATTAATCGGAAAACAAATACTAGCAGTTGTTAATTTTCCACAAAAACAAATTGCAGATTTTTTATCAGAAGTACTAGTTCTAGGAACATATAGTAAAGAAGGTGTTATATTAATTACACCAGATAAAAAGGCAAGTAATGGAGATAAGCTAGGATAATAGAGGAGATATAGATGATTGAAGAACTAAATAGAAAAGATATAAATCAAATTATGGACATTTGGCTAAAAGAAAATAAAAGAACACATAGCTATATTTCTGAAGATTATTGGGATAACCATTTTGAAGATGTGAAAAAGGAAATTTTAAAAGCAAAAATATATGTTTATAAAGAAAAAGCAGAAATATGTGGATTCATCGGATTATCTAATACATATATATCAGGGATATTTGTTAAGACAGAAAAACAATCTATGGGAATAGGAAGAAAACTAATACAATATTGCAAATCAAAATATGCAGAGCTAATGTTAAGCGTGTATATGAAAAATGAAAGAGCAATAGCGTTTTATGAAAGAGAAGGATTTAAAATCGAAAAAGAAGAAATGGATAAAACAACAAATGAAAAAGAATATGTAATGGCATGGAGAAAATCCAAGGGGGAATTTATATGAGAAAAAAGCAGTTTTTAAAAATAGGAATTGTTATCTGTATTTTAATATTTATAGTAGCAATGATATTTTCAATCTATAAATTTGGTGTAATTAATCCGATTTCTTCAGGAATTGGCATGTTGAGAGTGTTAATTGCAAATACAGATTATGTCGTTGTTCAACGTTTTCCATATCGTGTGGTATTTGCTAATCCAGAAGGAGGACAAGATACACTAGATAGTTATATGGAAAAAAGAGGGTTTGAGGAAGTAGAAGACATGAGAATGGGAAATATATTAGTATATCGTAAAGGTGATAAGATAGAAAAATTAAATTATAAAGTCAATGGTTATTATGCAATGTGGAGTTGGCAGTAATAATTTATATATAGAAGAATAAAATAAAGCTAGGAGGAATTGAACTATGGAAAACAAAAAGTTAAATATTATTGTAGAAAATTGCCCACAAAATCATAAATGTCCAGCAGTAAATGTGTGTCCAGTTGGTGCATTAAGTCAAGAAGATTTTCAATCACCTACAATTGATTATACAAAATGTATTAGTTGTGGCAAATGTTCAGATTTTTGCCCAAAACATGCATTGGTTTTAAAATAATAAGAGTACAGTATTTTTTAATAGAATAACTAAAAAGGTAAAAGCTCTCCGAACCAAAAAGACGGAACGGAGAGCCAGTGTGAAAACATTTACGGGTTACATTTTCTCAGCCATGGCTGAGAATTTTCTGTTGTAAAGTTCCTGAATTCCTAGCGGAAGTTCTCCGGCGATAGCCTTTTCTAGAAAGACCTGCTCGCCCAAGTTGGACAGAGCTTGCTTTAGCCGGAAACATCCACAAGTATTGCCACACTGGGTGCAGCTTGCGGAATCTCCCAGGTGTTTTACAAATTTTTCATGGATTTGCCGATTTTCTTCGGCTTTTGTCTGTTTACTCATAAATGCATCCTCCTTGATGTGATTTTTTTAAATTATACCAGGAAACCCTATTAAAGTCAATAAAAATAAAGAGAGGAGATAATAAGAACTTGACCTGACATAGCACTCAAAGATTGCATCCCTAATACCCCGGAACTTTGTCGTCTGAGACAATAAAAAAGAAATAAATGAATTAATTTTCACTTATTTCTTTTTTTGTATAAATTGCATAAGCACAAGAAAGTAAAACAGATTTTAATAAATATTTACGGTCATTTGTTGAATAATTATCGATGAAATCTGTCTTATTAAACACACAATCTAAAGCCTTTTCAAATAACTTACAAAAATTATCATATGCAATTTCAATCGGTGCACTTTCTAAAGCTAATCTAATTAATATTTTTATATCATTTATTTTATAAACTTCTTTTAAAACACAAATCACAAAAAATTGAGCTAAATGGTTTTTGTTGTATTTTTTCTTTACAGGTGGTTCTATAATCTTATTTTTAACATAATTATTAATCATATTTTTGGTTAAGATAAGTGCATCTTCCTCAGAATTTGAATTTGATAAGAAAGAAGATAGTGTTTCATTTACTAAGGTAACGACTTGATCTAGATATAAATCTACATTAGGTAATTCTTTCCATCTAGGAATATGCAATTTTATTATTTCATTACTCATATTTTTCAGTCCTTTATTTTCATTTTTATTTTATAACACATTTATAATATTTCATAAAATTTTCATAATCTTAAAAAAATCCCTAAGACACTATATATACATATATATTATCATGGTTGAAATGGATAGTCAATATTGACAAAGTTATATCGATGTGTTAATCTGGTTTAGAAAACTATATAGGAGAGCTTTGAATATGAAAAATCAATTAAGAGAAGTTCCAAAATTTGAGAACATAAAAGAAATTATTTACAATTCTGTAAAGTTATATTCAAACAATATAGCTTACACTATTAAAAAGAAAAAAGAAGAAAATAAAATAGAATACAAAAATATTACGTATACACAATTACTAGAAGATATAAATGCACTAGGAACAGCGTTATATAATAAAAAATTACAAGGAAAACGAATTGCGATTATTGGAAAAAATCAATATCATTGGGTAATTTCACACTTAGCTTGTTTGTTAGGTGGAATTGTTTCTGTTCCATTAGATAAAGACTTACAAATTAATGAATTAGAAGAATCATTAATGAGAAGTAAAGTAGATGCTATTATTTTTGATGAAAAACTAACAGATAAAATACAAGTGATTAGAGAAAATCAAAAAACAAATATCCATGAATATATTTGCATGAGTAACATAGATGGTTTTGAAAATATTGAAGAATTACTTGCAAAAGGAAAAGAAATTTTAGAAACAGGAAATGAAGACTTTATCAATCATAAAGTAGATTCAAAAGGAATGAGCATCTTATTATTTACATCTGGAACAACTTCTAAATCAAAAGCAGTTATGTTATCACAATATGGAATTGCAACAAATGTGTATGATATGCAAATTGTAGAAACATTTTTGACAACAGATGTCAATATTGCCTTTTTACCATATCATCATATATTTGGTTCAACAGCTATGGTGGTTATGTTAGCATGTGGTGTAAAAACGGTATTCCCAGATGGGTTGAGATATATTAAGCAAAATTTATTGGAATATCAAGTATCTGTATTTATAGGTGTTCCTTTATTAGTAGATAAAATGTATGCCAATATTGAAAAAGAAATTGAAAAACAAGGAAAAACAAAATTAATTAAAGTAGCAACAAAAATTAGTAATTTTCTATTAAAATTCCATATAGATATACGAAGAAAACTATTTAAACAAATTATTGATGGACTAGGTGGCAAAATGCGATTTGTTGTTGCAGGAGGAGCACCATTTGACAGTAGAACAGAGAGAAAATTTAACGAATTTGGAATTCATATGGTACAAGGATATGGATTAACAGAAACATCACCAGTTATTGCAGCTGAAAATGATAAATATGCCAAATATGGTTCAGTAGGAATTCCTATGAAACATACAGAAGTAAAAATTGTAGAAAAAGATGAAAAAGGAATAGGGGAAATTGTTGTAAAAGGTCCAAACGTGATGCTTGGATATTACGAAAATGAAGAAGCAACAAAAGAAGTATTACAAGATGGTTGGTTCCATACAGGAGATTTAGGATATTTAGATAAAGATGGATTTTTATTCATTACAGGTAGAAAAAAAGATATGATTGTTTTAAAAAATGGTAAAAAAGTATTTCCAGAAGAATTAGAAACTTTAATCAATCGAAATGAAGAGATAGAAGAATCATTTGTATATGGTATGCCAGATAAAGAAGATAAAAGTAAGATAAAAGTAGCAGTAGAAGTTGTATACAATAAAGAAATTGTAAAAGAGAAATATGGAAAGATTTCAGAAGAAGATTTATTTCCAATTATCTGGAATAAAATAAAAGAAGTCAATAAAACATTACCAAGATATAAATATATTATGCATATGATTTTAACAGATGAACCATTAATCAAAACAACAACTCATAAAACGAAAAGAAATGAAGAATTGAAAAAGGTGTTGGAAAGCTAGAAAAATATTTTTGGAAAATGGGTATAATAAATACCTATTTTTCTTTTTGACAAAAACAGAAAAAAGATATAATATAAATTTAAGTTAAAAATATTTTTAATGATAATAAAAGAAAATAAAAATGGGGAAAATGAAAAATGGAACAAATAAAAGGAAAGAAAGAGAAAAAAGAAGTAGGAGAAGGAATAGAAGAACTACTAATTAGGCTAAGGAATGAAAAAGGTTGGTCACGTGTAGAACTCATGTCACATTTATCTAATAAAACAATAAAAGAAAAAGATATTAGGAAATGGGAACTTGGATTAGAATATCCAGATTTAGACATGATTTATGAATTATCAGCAATTTATGAAGTACCAAGTGAAAAATTCGTACAAGCTAAAAATAATAGTTATGTAAAAGGACTAGGTTCTGTTAATATGTTTTTAACAAAATGGATATGTTATCTTTTAAATGTTTCTATTAAAGTAGGTATGGTTTTATTAGTCTTATTCTATGTCATTATGCTTTTCTTAGCATTTGGAACATTTGCATATATAGGAACAATGGTAAAAAAATAATAAAAATTAAGCAAAAGAAAAACACATAGTAAAGAGAACTATGTGTTTTCTGTTTAGTCTAGAAACTCAATACCATTAGAAGAAATTTTAGAAACTCTAGCTAAAGAGTAAACATCTAAACCTAAATCTTCTAATTTTTTTCTTCCATCTTGGAAAGACTTTTCGATAACAATTCCAATACCTGCAACAGAAGAACCGGCTTCTTTTAAAATTCTGTAAGCCCCCATTGCTGCTTGTCCATTTGCAAGAAAGTCATCAACAATTAAAATATTATCATTTTCGGATAAATATTTTTTTGAAGCCATTAAGATATAGTCTGTGTTTTTGGTAAAAGAATGTACTGGGGTTTGAATGGTTGTATCTGTATCTAAAATAGCAGAAGATTGCTTTTTAAAGATAACTAAAGGTACATCCAATTTTAATGCAGCTGCATAAGCAGGTGCAATTCCAGAAGATTCAATGGTAACTACTTTTGTAATGTTTTTTGATTTAAAGTAGTCAGCAAATTCCTTTCCGATTAAATCCATTAATTTTGTATCTACTTGATGATTTAAAAAATTATCAACTTTTAAAACATTTTCATTGATAACAATACCATCATTTTTAATTTTTTCTTTTAATAAATCCATACAAGATCAGCTCCTATTATATTTTATAAAAACCATTATAACATATAATAAAGATAAATGGCAAGACTTGTAGAAAAATGTCAAAATGTATAAAAAATTTTATAAATGTTCATAAAATCTTCACAAAATTTTCTTGACAAACACAAAAAAAAGATATATGATAAAACCGAAATTAGGAATAATTCCTAATTTTAAGGAGAGATTTATGAACAACTATTCCAAACAAAGAGAAGCCATACTAGATGTTATGAAAGAAAACCTAGTACATCCAACAGCTGAGGAAATTTATCAGTTAGTCTTAGAAAAAGAACCTCAGATAAGTAAAAGTACAGTATATAGGAATATTAACATTTTAGTAGAACTAGGAGAAATCAAAAAATTAAATATGACAGTAGGACCAGACAGATATGACTATTTATATAAAGAACATTCTCATGCAATTTGTGAGAAATGTGGGAACATATTTGATTTCTATTATGATTTTAATAAAGACGAAATTTCAAAAGAGTTATTAAAACAAATAGGAAACAATATAGATATAAATAGTATTACAATTTATGGAATATGTGAAGATTGTAAATCAAATAATAAAAAATAGGGAGGAATTGAAATGGAAGAAATTAATTTAGCAGGAACAAAAACAGAGAAAAATTTAATGGAGGCTTTTGCAGGAGAATCACAAGCTAGAAATAAATATACATATTTTGCAGCTAAAGCTAGAAAAGAAGGATTTGAACAAATTGCAGCTATATTTGAAGAAACAGCAGCAAACGAAAAAGAACATGCAAAAATGTGGTTCAAATTATTACAAGGTGGAGATATTAAATCTACAGTAGAAAACTTAAAAGCAGCAGCTGAAGGAGAAAATTATGAATGGACAGATATGTATGACAGAATGGCTAAAGAAGCTAAAGAAGAAGGATTTAACCATATTGCATACTTATTTGAAGAAGTAGGAAAAATTGAAAAAGAACATGAAGCTAGATACAAAAAATTAATCGAAAATGTTGAAGGTGGATTAGTATTTAGCCGTGATGGAGATAGAATTTGGAAATGTAGAAACTGTGGACATATTGTTATTGGAAAATCAGCTCCAGAAATTTGTCCAGTATGTAGCCATCCAAAAGCATATTTCGAAATCAAAGCTGAAAATTATTAATATAAATCAAAAGGCAAGAAGTAAAATTCTTGCCTTTTTGTATTTGTAATAGAAAATTTACTTGACTATATATAATTTTTTTAATATATAATAAAATAAAGATTCATAAGATTTTAATAAAAATATAGAAAATAAATTTTAGGATAAAATGAAAGGAAATAGCATGATATATAAAACATATTATGATTCACCAGTAGGAAAGTTATTTATAGCAAGTGATGGAGAGAATATCATAGGATTGTGTATTGAAGGACAAAAATATTATTTAGATAAAATAGAAAAAGAAGGTATTGAAAAAGATAATTTAGAAATATTTGATAAAACTAGAAATTGGTTAGATCGATATTTTAAACAAGAAAAACCTGAAATTTCTGAATTATCATTAAAGCCAGAAGGTAACATCTTTAGACAATGTGTGTGGGAATTTTTATGTGAAATTCCATATGGAGAAACCATAACTTATGGAGATTTAGCAAAAAAAGTTGCAAAAAAATTAAACAAATCATCTATGTCTGCACAAGCAGTAGGGAATGCAGTTGGACACAATCCCATTTCGATTATAGTTCCTTGTCATAGAGTGGTTGGAAAAAATGGAAGTTTAACTGGCTATGCGGGAGGAATTGATAAAAAGATAAAATTATTAGAAATTGAAAATGTAAATATGGAAAAATTTTTTGTTACTAAAATATAAAAATAAAAAAATTTTGAATAAAAATTTTAAAATTTTAAAATAATATAAGCAGAAAGTATAAGAAGCAAGCGTGTTTTAAGAGAAATGTGAAAGTTTTGTAAATTTTAGCACTCTCCTATTGACATTGCTAAAAATAAGTATATAATAATAAATGAAAAAAGATAAAAGTACTTTTAATCTAAATATGTGCTACCGAAAAAAGGTGTCAACACATAAATATATAATTAATGAAGGAGTTGATTATTATGATGATGATACCAAGAAGAAATCATTTTGATTTATTTGATGAAATGTTTAGAGATCCATTTTTTGAGGGATCAGAAAGTAAGGTAATGAAAACAGATATAAAGGAGAAAAAAGATAAATATATAATTGATATTGATTTACCTGGATATGAAAAAGAAGATATCAAAATGGAAATATCAGATGGATATTTAACAGTACATGCAAGTGTTAATAAAGAAGTAGATGACGAAAAAGAAAAAGGAAAATATGTACGTAAAGAAAGATATGTAGGTGAATGTTCAAGAAGCTTTTATGTAGGAGAAAATGTAAAAGAAGAAGAAATCAAAGCAAAATTCAAAAACGGAACATTAACGATTGAAGTTCCTAAAAAAGATGACAAAAAAGATTTACCAGAAAAGAAATATATTCCAATTGAATAAATCATACAAATTAAAAAGTGTTTAAATGAAAGGCGAGAAACATGAAAATGTTTTCTTACCTTATTTTTTTGTTTATTTGGAAAAATTTAATTAAAAAATTTGTAAATAATTAAAAGAAAAAAAGGTAAAAATACATTTAGTGGAGGTGAAAAAATGAATAAAACAATAAAATTCATTATATTTTTTATAGCAATTTTTGCGATTAGTTTCTTTATTCCTAATTTTACGAAAGCTGCAACACCAGTTACAGACGAAAGTTCTTTACTTAGTGCTATATCTAGTGTTGGCGATGGAGAAACCATTACATTACAAAATAATATTACAGTAACAGCACCAATCGTTATACAAAAACAAGTTACCATTGATGGTAATGGGTATACCATTACAGGTTCTAGTGACTGGACATCAACATCAGGAAACCAAACGATGTTTACAGCCCAATTATCAGCTGGTAAATTAACGTTAAAAAATATTAATTTACAAAATGGTCCTAAATATGGTGTACAATCTTATGATGGAGCAACTGTCATATTAAATAATGTTTCTATAACAGGATTTAAATATGGTGGTGTTCTTGCCAATGGTGGTAATGTTGAGGTTATAGACTTACATTTAGGATATAACGGAACTGGAGCCAATAATGGTATTGAAATTGCAAAAGGAGCATCTGCAACCAATAATCCAACATTAACAATGAATGGTACTTTAACATCAGATTCAACAGAAAATGTTGTAAGAGTTGCTGAAAATGATAGTTTAACAGAATTTACAATTAACAATACACCAGATACAACAAATAAAATCGTTTTAACAGATGACAAAGTTGTATTAACAGATCAATATAATAATGTTATAGCAGAAACAAGTGTACCAGATAAGGTAACAGGAAATGCAGGGGATAAAAAGGTAATTGTAACTGTTATGGTAAATGAAGAAGAAATTAAATTTACAGCAAATGAAGGAACTATGATTACTGCTGATTTAGTAAAATCACATATTGTATTAGAAGATAATGAACAAATTGATGGATTCTATACAAGTGCTGACTATACAACAGAATTTAATTTCAATGATCCATTAAATGCAGATACAACGATTTATGCAAAAATTTCTACAGTAGAAGCAACAGTACCTGAAGAAGAAACAAAACCAGAAGTTGAAGAAAAAGATGAAACACCAAAAACAGGTATCGAAAATTATTTAGGATTAGCTGTATTAGTGATTATATTCTCATCAACTGTCATGATTTCTATGAAAAAGAAAAATATTAAAGGATAGGCAAAAGCGTCTATCCTTATTTTATCCATATTTAATTTAGTGAGATTAAGGAGTCATTATCATGGAAGAGAAAACAAAAGCAAAAAGAAAAGGAAGATATGTGATTATCTATTTACTTTTAAGTGTATTGATAGTTTTATCTGTTATTTATATCATAAACTTTTTTTCATTAAAACAAGAAGCAAAAGAACAAACTAAATTATTAAGTACAATAGACATATATGAAAGGGAAAATGCTAAGGAAGTAGCACAAAATGTTTCGGAAAATGAGGAAGAAAAGGTAGAGTCAGAATCAGAAGAAAACGATGAAACAGTATTAACAGAAATTGCGGAAGAACAAAAACAAGAGACAGAAAGAATGTTACAAGTAAAAGAATTACAAGAGCAAAATCCAGATATTATTGGGTGGTTAGAAGTTGAAAATACAAATATTAATTATCCAGTATTACAAGGAACAGATAATAGCTATTATATGACACATAATTATAAAAAAGAAAATAGTAAAAACGGGTCAATCTTTCTAGATGCGAATTATAATTGGAATATACCAAGTAACAATTTATTAATTTATGGACACAATTTAGGAAATGGAATGATGTTTCAAGAATTATTAAAATATGAGAAAGAAAGCTTTTATCAAGAACATCCGGTCATTCGCTTTACAACAGCAGAAGAAGATGCAGAATATGAGATTATTTCAGCTTTTAAATCAAGAGTATATCATAAATCAGAGAAAAATGTATTTCGATATTATTTTTTTCTTAATAGTGAATCAGAAGA
>CALXLP010000027.1 GCA_944389225.1 uncultured Clostridia bacterium
GGAGATTTTAAGAAAAATGTAGCCAAAACAATTTTATATTGTATTCCTACTGGACAGGCATCTCAAATTGCAAGTCAAGTAAATAAACAGCCATTTCAAATGGTAGATTATATGTCAGATACTGAATTGAAAACAGCTTTCCTATATTCATTAGGAATGACAGTATGTATAACAGGAATAGGAATTTATTGTTTCAAACGAAAAGATTTGAAATAACTTAATAATGATTTGAAATAAAAAATTGGAAAGACAAATAAAGAAGACGAAAGGTTTGGTGAACATGTGGATTTATATCATTAACATTATATTATGCATGGTATTGCTTTTTTTAACAATAAAACTATATTTCATAAAAAAATCTATAAAAGAAATTCGTGTTTTAATACATAAAATTATAAAAGCAGATACCAATCAATTGTTAACCATATCTTCATCAGACAAAGAAATAAAAAGCTTAGCAAATGATTTAAATAAAGAATTACAAGAATTACGAAAAGAAAAATTACAATATCAAAATGGCAATCAAGAATTAAAGAGAATCATTACGAATATTTCTCATGACATGAGAACACCACTTACAGCAATTAGTGGATATATTGATTTAATGAAAGAAAATAAAGAAAAGCAAAAAGAATACATGAAAATCATAGAGAAAAAGACAGAAGAATTAACTTTGCTTACAGACCAATTATTTGACTTTTCCAAAACAATGGATATAGGTGTAGAAATGCAAAGAGAGAAATGTTGTATAAATGAAATTTTAGAGGAAACTTTGGCAAATATGTATAACTTTTTTAAAGAAAAACAGATAGAACCCAAGATTGAAATATGCACACACAAAATAAATAAAAATTTAGATAAGTATAGTATTATTCGCGTGTTTGAAAATATTTTATCAAATGTTTGTAAATATAGTAATGGAGATTTTAAAGTAGTATTAAATGAAAAGGGGATCATAACATTTTCAAATAAAGCTACTTCATTAGATGCAACAACAGTACAAAAAATTTTTGATAGATATTTTACAGTCGAAAATGCCAAAAAATCTACAGGATTAGGCTTATCTATTAGTAAGCAACTGGTGGAACTAAATGGAGGAGAAATATTGGCTAAATATGTTAATAAGCATTTAATTATTCAAATAGAATTTTAATGATAGCATCTTTATGGTAAAATAAAAGCATAAAAAATAAAAGCATAAAAAATAAAAGGAAAATATAAAGGATAAAATGAATAAAAAAGAATTAAAATCTATATTTTTAAAAATAAAAAAAGATGACAAAAAAGGGATAGAAGAATTATATAGCAAATACCATAAAATGGTTTATGGTATTGCTTTTTCTATACTAAAAAATAAAGAAGATGCAGAAGATATCATGCAAATTGTTTTTACTAAAATACAAGAACTAGATAAAACAAAGTTACCAGAAGATAAAGAAATGACATGGTTATATACAATTACAAAAAACGAAACATTAAATTATCTAAAAAAGAAAAAGGAAGAACTATCATTAGATACCATTTATGAAATAGAAAATAAAAATAATGAGATAGATGAAAAAATAGATTATATAGAATTTAATCGATTAATTCGTAAATTAAATAAGAAAGAACAGGAAATCATTTCTTTAAAAATAATATCTGATTTTTCGTTTCAGGAGATTAGTGAATTACTAAATGAACCTGTTGGAACAGTAAAATGGAAATATTACAAAAGTTTACGCACTATAAAAGCCATGTTAGGAAGTTTAGCAATGTTTGTTATTACATTTACGATTGGAATGAAAGTTATATTTACAAATTTGAAAACAGGTGAAGAACAACAGGAGATAGTACAATCAGAAGAAGATGTAAATGATGTCAGACAAGAGGTAGAAAATACAAGTAGCCAAGATAGTGATAGCATGAATGGTGAAGAGCTTCAAGATGAAGAACAACATAAAGAAATGCAAGATATTATACAAGAGGAAAATACAACAAGAGAAGACATGAATAAATCAGAAGGAAATAGAACAGAACAAAATCGCACAACTGAAAATACAATAGAAGAAACAGAAATAAAAGATGAAACAATTTCAAACACAATAACACAAGAAAATGAAATAAAACAAGAAACAATTGTAAGTGCAGAAAGCACAGAAAATGAGATTTCATACATGGGAATAGGATTCATAGGGGTATCTATTATATTTTTCATGATGACGATTATTTTTTTCATAAAATACCAACTAAAAAGCAAAAAGAAATTGTCTAAATAATAGAGGTGGTATGAATGAAAAAGAAAATCTTAATTATCATAAGTATTGTTATTATTTTATTAATATTAGGGTATGGAAGTATTGTATATATAGATTATCATAATGTGGTGAACGGAAAATTACCTATTTTTGCTAATTATTCTGAAGATGGAAGGTATCAAGGGTTAGGATATACAGTTGAAGTAACATATTATCCTGATACAGATATCATTGAAGAAATGAAGATGAAACTTTTTGGCAAAATAATAGCAGGAATGGTGCAAGATATTGAAAAACAAAACGAAAATCAAGAGAATCAAGAGATTGTCAGCATTGACAATGGAAATATACAAAATGAAAATAAAATTGATGCGTTTATTGATAAAGGAGATAATCGTGAAGCAGATATTTTACAGATACATATAATTTCAAAAGATAAAACAGATAATATGACAGTCGAATTTGTACCAGGAACATATGATGAAACATCTTTTAAAGAAAGTGAGAATACAGTAAATAGACAAGTGCCAAGAACTGTTACAACAGAAGAAGAATATGAAGAGATTTATGGATATTATAAAATAACTGTAAATGGAGAAGAAACAGGAAGATATGATGGCTTGCGTTGGCACATGAAAAGGGTAACAAAAGATAATACAGTACAAGTTATTATAGAACCATATCTAATGGAAGTAACAGAGTTTCCTGTTATTTGTGAATATTCCTTAGAAAGTTCAAATTATGAACAGAAATTTGAGCTAGCATATATGGCTAGAAAGGATATGGGAGTGAAGAAAATTGCAGAAGAAAATCAATTTGATAACTTGGATTTTGGGGTATATACGATTGCAGGAGATGTGTCTATTACCATAGAAGGAGATATGGTATATTCTTTAGAAGATGCGTTAACGCAAGGAGTGATTACAGTTCAAGATATCATAGAACAAGCAAAACAAGATGAAAAATATGGGTTTTGTGAAGAAGCTTATTATAGTGATGGAGGAAGTACAGAATATCGATATGTAGAATATACCATATTAAAATATAATACATTAGACGGCAATAAGGATTTGGTAATTGGTATGCAAGGAATGATTATTAATCAAGTAAATGCAAGTGGATATAAAACAGAATAGAAAGAAATTATGGAATAGATAAAATCATAAAATTACTTTATACGAAAGTATAGAGTAATTTTTTTTAATATGATATAATTTAACAGAATTAGGAGTGAAAAAATGAAAGAGCAACAATATATATTAAAAGAACCAAAGACATTTAATTTAAAAGATATCTTTGAATGTGGACAATGCTTTCGTTGGAATGAACAAGAAGATGGAAGCTATACAGGAATATGGAAAGAAAATGTAGTCAATGTTAAAAAAGAAGGACAAGATTATGTGTTTTCTGGCATATGCAAACATAAAAATTTAGAAGAGGAAATATATATATATTTTGATTTGGATAGAAATTATGAAAAAATAAAAGAAGAATTATCTAAAAAAGATAGATATATGAAAACAAGTATTGCACATGGCAAAGGTATTAGAATCTTAAATCAAGATTTATGGGAAACGATTATATCATTTATCATATCTGCTAACAATAATATACCAAGAATAAAAGGAATCATTGAAAGATTATCAAAGGTATATGGAAATGAGATAGAATGGAAAGGAAAAACATATTATACATTTCCAACACCAGAAGAACTAAAAAATGTTACAGTAAAAGAATATAGAGATTTAGGATTAGGATTTAGAGATATTAGGATTTATGAGACTACAAAAATGATCTTAGATGGAAAAGTAAATTTAAAAGAATTGAAAGAAAATCCAAATACAATGGAAGTAAGAGAAAAATTATTGACACTTTCAGGAGTAGGACCAAAAGTTGCAGATTGTATATTGTTATTTTCTGACTTGAAACGTTTAGAGGTATTTCCGATAGATGTGTGGGTAAGAAGGGTTATGAATGATCTATATATACAAAATGAAGATGAAACAAAAGTAAGTAAGAAACAAATTGAAAAGATTGCAAGAGAGAATTTTGGGGATTTAGCAGGTTTAGCACAACAATATTTGTTTTATTGGCGAAGAGAGGCGTAAAATTAGGATATAAAAATATTGTAAAATAAAAGTAGGTATGATAGAATCTGAAACGAGGAGGGAAAAATGATTTATACAATAACATTTAATCCTGCATTAGATTATATCACGCAAGTTGAAAATTTTAAAATTGGTGAAATAAATAGAACAAAAACGGAAACAATATTACCAGGAGGAAAAGGACTTAATGTTTCTATTGTGCTAAAAAACTTAGAAATTGAAAATACGGCACTTGGTTTTGTGGCTGGTTTTACTGGAGAAGAATTAATACGCAAAATGGAGTCACAAGGAGTAAAGACAGATTTTGTTAAAGTAGAAAAAGGGATAACAAGAATAAATGTGAAAATAAGTTCTATAAATGAAAATAAGGTGGAAGAAACTGCTTTAAATGGAATGGGACCACAAATTACAAAAGGAGATATTGAAGTATTATTTCAAAAAATACAAAAGATGTCAGCAAATGATATTGTGATTTTGTCAGGAAGTATACCTAAGAATATAGATAATGATATCTATGAAAAAATATGTAAAGAGCTTAATGAAAAAGGTATTACATTTATAGTAGATTCTACACAGGAATTACTTATGAATGTATTAAAATATCATCCTTTTCTAATAAAACCAAATAAAGAAGAATTAGAAGAAACACTAAATCGTAAAATTTTAACAAAAGAGGATATTGTTAATGCAGCGAAAACTCTGCAAAAAATGGGAGCACAAAATGTGTTAGTATCATTAGGAAATGATGGGGCACTATTGTTAACTAAAGAGGATGACACATATTATTCAAAAGCGCCTAGAGGACAAGTCGTAAATACAGTTGGATCAGGAGACTCTATGGTGGCAGGATTTTTAGCAGGATATTATCAAACAAAAGATTATGAATATGCATTGAAAACAGGAGTGGCAGCAGGAAGTGCGAGTGCATTTTCTATACGACTTGCAACAAAAAAGGATGTTGATTTACTTTTAAAACAATTATAAAAAGATGTGTGTTAACAAAATTAAGAATTCTACACACAGATGTGAAGACTGGTTTGCAGTACTTTACAAAAAAATAATACAAAAGAAAGGGGTAAAATATGAGAATTACAGATTTACTTAGCGAAAAAGCCATCACTCTACAAGGAAAAGCAAAGAACAAAACTGAAGCAATTGATGAATTAGTAGATTTAATGATGGAAAATGGAAACATTAAGGACAAGGAAGCATACAAAAAGGTAGTTTTAAAAAGAGAAGAAGAAGGAACAACAGGAATTGGAGAGGGAATTGCCATTCCACATGGTAAAACAGATGCAGTAACTAAACCAGGTTTAGCTGCAATGGTAATTCCAGAAGGAGTGGATTTCAATTCATTAGATGGAAGTCCAGCAAAGTTGTTATTTTTGATAGCAGCACCAAATACAAAAGATAATGTACATTTAGATGTTTTAAGTAGATTATCTACACTATTAATGGATACAGAATTTAGAGAAGCATTGTATAAAGCAAAATCACCAAAAGAATTCTTAAAATGTATAGATAAAGCTGAAAGTGAAAAATTGGGAGAAGAAAAAAATACAAATGAGCAATATGAAATTTTAGCAATCACTAGCTGTCCAACAGGTATTGCACATACATATATGGCAGCAGAAGCTTTAGAACAAATGGGAGAGCAATTAGGACATAAAGTGAAAGTAGAGACTCATGGATCATCAGGTGTGAAAAATAAATTTACAAAGGAAGAAATTAAAAATGCAAAAGGAATTATTATCGCATCAGATACAAAAATTGATTTATCAAGATTTGATGGTAAAAAATTAGTAAAAGCAAAAGTAGCAGATGGAATTAATAAACCTAAAGAATTAATTGAGCATGTATTGTCAGCAAATGCAAAAACTTATCATTCAAATAATAAAAACACAACACAGGAAAATGATGAAGAAAAAGAAAAGATAGGCACTAAAATATATAAACACTTAATGAATGGTGTTACCCATATGTTACCATTTGTTGTTGGTGGAGGAATATTAATAGCTATTGCGTTTTTATTAGATGATTATTCAATAGACCCTTCAAATTTTGGTATGAATACACCGATTGCAGCTTTCTTTAAAACAATAGGAAATGCAGCATTTAATGTTATGCTATATATACTTGCAGGTTATATAGCTATGAGTATTGCGGATAGGCCAGGTCTAGCAGTTGGATTTGTTGGAGGAATTCTAGCAGTACAAGGAACAACATTTGAATCATTAACAAATGGTGATATCACATTAGTCAGTTCAGGATTTTTGGGAGCATTAATTGCAGGATTTGCAGGAGGATATATTGTTTTAGGATTGAAAAAATTATGCAGTTATTTGCCAGATAGTATAGAAGGTATAAA
The DNA here is from genome assembly GCA_944389225.1 of uncultured Clostridia bacterium. Lineage (GTDB taxonomy): Bacteria > Bacillota > Clostridia > TANB77 > CAG-508 > CAG-269. The sequence goes on from CALXLP010000027.1 coordinate 6,714, forward strand.
GACAATTCTTTTATATCCTGTATTTGGAATATTAATTATGGGAACATTTATGTTATTAATAAATCCATATGTAGCAGCAATTAATACTGCAATTAATAATTATTTATCTTCAATGAGCAATGCCAATAAAATTATATTAGGTGCTATATTAGGCGGAATGATGGCTGTGGATTTAGGAGGACCTATCAATAAAGCAGCATATACATTTGGAACAGGAATGTTGGCATCAGGACAATATGAAATCATGGCAGCTGTTATGGCTGGAGGAATGGTTCCACCACTTGCAATTGCATTTTTAGCAACAGCATTCCCAAGAAAAATTCCTAAAAAAGATAAACAAGCAGCATATGTAAATTATATTATGGGATTATCATTTATATCAGAGGGAGCAATTCCTTTTGCATCAGCAGATCCATTAAGAACAATACCAGCATTTGTTATAGGATCAGCAGTAACAGGAGCACTTTCAATGTTGTTTAGTTGTACATTAATGGCACCACATGGAGGAATATTTGTTATAGCAACAATTGGACATCCAATCAAATATTTACTAGCAATAGTAGTAGGTGCGATTATTTCTACAGCAATTATGGCAAAATTGAAAAAGAATTTGCCTGAATATGAAAAGAAAGCATAAGAGTAAAAAGGAGGATATTATGGTAAAAGATACAATCATATTAAAAAATGAAACAGGATTACATGCAAGACCAGCAAGTGAACTTGCTAAACTTGCAGCATCATTTAAAAGTACAATAAAATTAAATGTCAATGGTAAAACTATTGATGCAAAATCAATATTAGGTATCATGGCAGCAGGAATAAAATATAATACAGAAATTGAAATAGAATGTGAAGGAGAAGATGAAGAAAAAGCTTTATCAGAAATTGTAAAAGGTTTTGAAAATAATTTTGGTGAAGAATAACAAGAAAATTCTTAGTTATAGTCTAGTTACCTTCCAGAAAAGGGGATACTAACCTGTAATAGTTAAAGGTTTATAGGTTTATCCATAAAACCTAAATACATATATAAGGAATGATACAGATGCTAAAAGGAAAAGGTGTTTCAACTGGGGTAGGATTCGGAAATATAGTGGTTTTAAAAAAAGTAGAAAGAAAAATAGAAAAGAAAACAATAGAAAGTGAACAAGTCGAACAAGAATTAGAAAGACTTCATGAAGCATTAAACCAAGTGATTGAAGAAACAGAAACACAAATGAAAAACATGAGTGGTACAGAAGCAGATATCATGCAAGCATATGTTATGATTATGCAAGATCCTTCATTAATTTCAGAAACAGAAAATGCTATTAAGAATTCACATTATAATGCAGAATATGCTGTAGAAGTTGGATTCAATAGTGTTATACAAATTTTTGAAAATATGGATGATGAATATATGGCTTCAAGGTCTAGAGATATCCTAGATATAAAAGATAGAGTATTAGGAAAATTATTCAAGGAAGAAACAATTGACTTAAACAATTTAAACCCAAATACAATTATTGTAGCAACAGAATTAACCACTTCTGAAACTGCAAAATTAGATTTTAAAAATGTATCTGGAATTATCACAGAACTTGGAGGAGAAAATTCACATACATCTATTATGGCAAGAACACATACAATTCCAGCGATTACAAAAGTAGAAGAAGCAACGAAAATATTTAAAGATGGAGATAGTGTTGCAATTAATGGTACATCTGGAGAAATCTATGTAAATCCAACGGAAGAAGAAAAACAAAAATTATTAGATTTGGAAAAACAATTAGAACAAGAAAAATCAGAATTAGATAAATATAGAAATCAAGAAAGTGTCACAAAGGATGGAACAAAAGTAAAATTATATGCCAATATTGGACTTCCAGCAGATGCTGAAATAGCAGTTAATAATACTGCAGAAGGTGTTGGATTACTAAGAAGTGAATTTTTATATATGGATAGTGATACAATGCCATCAGAAGAAAGTCAATTTGAAGCATATAAAAAAGTAGCAGAAATTATGAAAGATAAAGAAGCTATCATAAGAACGTTAGATATTGGAGGAGACAAAGAACTAAAATATCTAAAATTAGAAAAAGAAGCAAATCCATTTTTGGGATATAGAGCCATTAGATTGTGTTTAGATAATCCAACAATTTTTAAAACACAATTAAGAGCCATTTTAAGAGCAAGTGCATTTGGAAAACTAGCTATCATGTTTCCAATGATATCTTCTATAGAAGAATTAAGATCTGCTAAAGAAGTATTAGAAGAATGCAAACAAGAATTAGATAATGAAAATATTTTATATGACAAAAATATTCAAGTAGGAATTATGATTGAAATTCCATCAGCAGCTTTAATAGCAGACAAATTAGCCAAAGAATGTGATTTCTTTAGTATAGGAACAAATGATTTAATTCAATATACAGTAGCAGTAGAAAGAGGAAATGAAAAGATTTCTAAATTATATACAAAATACCATCCTGCAGTTATCAAATTAATCAAAAAAGCAATTGATGGTGCACATTCAGCAAACATTATATGTGGAATGTGTGGAGAAGCAGCAGGAGACCCAATTTTTATACCACTTCTAGTTGGGCTAGGCTTAGATGAATTCTCAATGAACTCAAACAATATATTAAGAGCTAGAAAAACCATTAATAACCTAGATAAAGAAACATGTGTAAAACTTAGTGAGGAAATTTTACAAATGGCATCTGCAGAAGAAGTGGAAAATAGATTAAAAGCGTTTGTTAATAATTAAAATAGCAAGAAAATATCTTGCTATTTTTTCTATTGTATTATAAAATTTATGAAAAGGAAATGTCCAAACGGACCTGGTCCCAATTGTCCCAAATTGAATATAAAGGAGAGAATCATGGGCTTAAGAATTATTTATGGAAAAACAGGAACAGGAAAAAGTAGTTTATGTTTTTCAGAGATAGCAAAGTTAATAGAAAAAGAAGAAAATATATATTATATTACCCCTGAACAATTTTCGTTTACTGCAGAGAAAAATTTAATGGGATTTTTAAAAGAGAAAGCGGTTATGAATGCAGAGGTTATTACATTTAGTAGAATGGCCAATAGAGCTTTAAATGAAATTGGAGGGAGAAATAAAACCAATTTATCAAAATGCGGAAAAGCCATGCTAATTTATTCTATTTTATCGAAACATCAAAATGATTTTCAATTTTTAGGGAAAAGTGATGAAAACATAGAGATTGGAATTCAAAGTATTACAGAATTAAAAAAACATGGAATTACATTAGAAATATTAGATAAAGAAATTGAAAATCTAGAAGATAAATATTTAAAAACAAAATTAGAAGATATTCGATTCATTTATCAAAACTATGAAGAACAAATTTCAGAAAACTATATTGAAGAAACAGATTTGTTAGATTTCTTAGCAAAAAATATAGAAAATTTAAGTTGGATAAAAAATAGTATTATTTATATAGATGAATTTTCAGGTTATACAGCACAAGAATACGAAGTGATAAAACAATTTATCAAATATGCAAAACAAGTCAATATCACAATATGTATTGATAATTTAGAAATGGAAACCAATCCAGATATAGATGTGTTTTATTCTAATAAGCAAACATTAAAAAAGTTAATTAGAATCATTGATGAGAACCATTTTAAACTAGAAGAACCTGTTAATTTGGAAAATCAATATCGATTAAAAAATGAAGAATTACAAGTTTTAAGTCAGAATTTATTAAGTATAAAATCCACAAAATACGCAAAAAATGTGGAAAACATACATCTATTTTTAGCAAAAAATAGATATTCAGAAATTGAAAATGTAGCGAAAACCATTTGTAAGTTGGTAAGAGAAAAAAGCTTAAGATACAAAGATATAGCCATCATTACAAAAAATATAGATATGTATTCTTCATTAGTGAGAAGTATTTTTGCAAAATATGATATACCAGTGTTTATCGATGAAAAAAGAGACTTAAATCAAAATATCATTGTACAATTTGTACTTTCTATATTTGAAATCTTTACAAACAATTATACCAGTGAAGCCATGTTTAATTATATTAAATTAGGTTTTTTAGATATAGAAGATGATGAAATCTTCAGACTAGAAAATTATTGTACAAAATGGGGGATTAAACGAAATAAATGGAAAGAAGATTTCAAATATGAAATGGATGATGATGCTAAGAAACAAGAAATCGAAAGATTAAATGAAATTAGAAAACAAATCATAGAACCATTAGTTGCTTTGAAGAAGCGTATAGATAAGGAAAAGACGGCAAATAATATAACCAAACAAATCTATACATTTTTGCAAGAACAACAGATAGAAGAAAAAATTTCTCAAAAAGTAAAATGCTTAGAAGAAAATGGCTTCATTGATTTAGCAAATGAATATGTTGAAAGTTATAACATCATTCTAGAAGTATTAGATGAAATTGTTTTGGTATTTCAAGAAGATAAGATGAGTATGGATGCGTATAGCAAAATTTTGAAGATCGGACTAAAAAATAGTGAATTGGGTAAAATTCCAGCTACACAAGACCAAGTGACATTAGGAGATGTGGATAGAACAAGAAGCCATAAAGTGGATATTGTATTTGTCATAGGACTAAATGATGGTGTTTTCCCAAGTGTCAATAAAGATGAAGGATTCTTAAATGATGCAGATAGAGAAAAATTAAAAAGTGATGGTATGGAATTGGCAAATGGTACATTAGAAAATTTATATGAAGAAAACTTTAACATATATAAAGTTCTAACAACTGCTGAACAAGAAATGTATTTATCCTATGCTTCATCAGATGGAGAAGGAAAAGCTTTAAGACCATCTATCTTAATTCACAAAATTAAGAAAATGTTTCCAAAATTAGAGGAGCAAAGTGATGTAGTAGGTAAAAAATATGAAATTGTAGGTCAAAATATTACCTATGAAGAATTACTAGAAAAACTATATCAATTAAAAAACAAAGAAGATATAGAAAAACTATGGTATGCAGTATATGATTGGTATAAACAAAATCCAAATTGGAATACCAGATTAGAACAAGATATGGAAGGGCTAACCTATACGAATGTACCTAAAAAATTAAAAAAAGAGAATATGAATAAATTATATGGAAATACTTTACATACAAGTGTATCTAGATTAGAACAATATAGAAGATGTCCATTTTCATATTATTTACAATATGGATTAAAAGTAAAACCAAAAGAAGAATTAAAAATTCAAAGTTTTAATACAGGTTCCTTTATGCATGAAACCATTGATGAGTTTTTTAAATATGTACATGAAAACGGTTTGAATTTAGCAGAATTAGAAGAAGTGGATATTCAAAAAATTGTATCTAAAATCATTGATGAAGATTTAGAATTATCAAAAAATTACATCTTTAAGGCAACCGTAAAATATAAAATCTTAGTAAGAAGATTAAAAAAGATTGTCAGTAAAGCATTAAAATATATTATTCAGACACTAATTTACAGTGATTTTACCATTAAAGGAACAGAAGTGGAATTTGATAAAAAAGGGGAATACAAACCAATTTTATTAGAATTAGAAGATGGAAAAAGAATTGAAATTACTGGTAAAATTGATAGAATTGATATTGCTAAAGAAGAGGATGGAAATTATTTAAGAATTATTGATTACAAATCTTCAAGCAAAAATATTGATTTAAATGAAGTGTATGCAGGTTTGCAAATTCAATTATTAACTTATGCAGATGCTGTATGTAAAGAAGAGGATTTGATTCCTGCAGGGATATTCTATTTTTCACTATTAGAGCAAATGATAAAAGCAGATAAAAAAATATCAGATGAAGAAATAGAAGAATTAATTAGAAAAAACTTCAAGATGAAAGGAATAATTGTGGCTGACGTAAAAGTGATTAAGATGAATGATCATTCCTTGACAACAGGAACTTCTAAAATGGTTCCCGCAGCCATTAGTAAATCTGGAGAAGTGATTGAAAAATGGACAAATGGGGTCAAACAAGAAGAGTTTAGTATATTGCAAAAATATATTTATCAAACAATCAAAGAAATTGGAAAAGAAATTTTTGATGGAAATATTGATTTAAAGCCATATTATAAAGAAGGTAAAACACCATGTGAATATTGTGAATATAAATCCATATGTACGTTTGATCCAAGAAGAAAAGAAAATACGTATCAATATATTAACAAATTGTCAAAAGATGATATAATAAGAAAGATGAAGAACGAAATTCGTGACAATTAAAGAATGTTGATATATTAATATTTCATAAATTTTTCGGTTCAATACGGAAATATAAGAATTTCTACAATAATTTTATGGCAGCTCTCACTTAGTCCTCGCTATGCTCGACGTGAACATTTTCCATAAAATTATTTAAGAAATTCTAAATTTCCCACAATCACATTCAAAATTTATTTAATATTAATATATCAACATTCAGTAGAATAACTGTGAAATATGAATTGTAACAAAATTCATATATGATAAGAAAAAAAGAACAGAAGAGGAATTTTTATGGTAGAAAAAGAAAAAGTACAGATGAGAAAACGAAATATGAAATTGTTTCCCATATATAAAACACTTAGCTGGGATTATATATTCTTTTATACAACCAATTTCCTATTTTTAACACAATGCAAACATATTAATCCAGCAGATGTCGTATTGATAGACTCTTTTTATGCTTTATTTGGAATTATTATGCAAGTTCCAGCAACATTTGTTATAGAATATTTGGGAAGAAAAAGAAGTATGATTTTTGCCAATTTTTTAAATTGCATTTACATGTTAGTGGTCATGTTTAGTACAAATTTATTCAATTTGATTACTGCGGAGTTATTGTCATCACTGGCTTTTGGGATTAAAGAATCGGTAGATCCAGCATTATTAAATGAATCTATACCACCTTCAAGATATAAAAGTAAAATTTTTGCAAAAATTAGTCAAAAAGGAATGGCAAACTATTATATTGTCAATGCAATAGCAACTATATTGGCAGGATTTTTCTATGACATTAATCCATATATACCAATCACATTATCTTTCATAATTACTATATTGGTAACCATCCTATCTACAGGATTTATTGAGCCACAGACCACAAGGAAAAAACATAAAGTCCAAGAATTTAATCAACTAAAGGACTTAAAAGACGCTTTTAAATTTATTTTAACTTCAGAAAGATTAAAAGCTTTAATCCTATTTTCAGCGGTATCAGGTGGCATTATAAGTCTTATGGCAACATATGAGGTTAGTTTACTAGAAGATTTTGATATGCCAGCAAAATATTTATGTATGATTTTTGCTGTATTAGGAATTATTTCAGGAATATTAGCAAATAAACAGGAAGCATTTCATGAAAAGTATAGAAATAAATCTTTATGTACTTTATTTGGAATAATAGGTGCAACAATTTTGATAGCAGGAATATGTGGAATAGTTGCAAAACAGTATAGTCTATTTATTATATTTATCGTTGTTACATATATGATTCGATATTCCTGTCAAGGTATGTATTATCCTTTAACAGAAAGGTATTTAAGAAATTTTTCAAATGAAAAGATTGATACAAAAATATTTACGGCAAAAAATTTTTTGAAAAGTATATTAAGTGCTGTGATTGGTGTAATGGGCTCATTTTTGTTAGATAGAATGAATATATCTTATTGTATGTTTATCGTAGGTATTTCTTCGATTATTCTTACAATACTTATGAGTCAATACATGAAACCAAGGGTAGGTTTGAAACCAGAAGAATATGCGAAAGAAGAGATTCAGTATGATGAGTTAGTAAACAAATGAAAAAAGGAGGTAGTCTATGGGAAATAAAGAAGATGTACGTATGATGAGAAAAACAAATATGAGAATATTTCCAACATACAAGAAATTAGCTTGGGATTATTTATTTTTCTATACGATAGACTTCTTGTTTCTAACACAAATAAAAGGAATTAATCCTTCAGATGTGATGCTAAAAAGTACATTTTTTGCTTTTTTTAGTATGATATTACAAATTCCTGCAAATATTATTGTTGAATTTTTAGGTAGAAAAAATAGTATCATATTAGGAAACATTTTAGGTTGTCTATATATGGTAATTATCATGATGAGTAGAAGTTTGTTTGACTTAATTATAGCGGAGTTTTTCAGTAGCATGGCATTTTCAATAAAAAATGTAGCAGAACCTAGTTTATTAAATGAATCTATTCCGCCATCAAGATATAAAAGTCAAATATATTCTAAACTTAGCTCAAAAGGGGCATCAGGATTTTATTTCATTGATGCCATTTCAAAAATTGTTGCAGGTATATTATTTACAGTGAATGCATATTTACCAATTTTATTATCATTATTTGTATTAATTATCGTAACAGTATTGTCAATTGGATTTATAGAACCAGTTAAAAAGAAGAAAAAAGGAAATGCTGTATTAACATATAGAGTGGAGATGAAGAATGTAAAGCAAGGGTTTGCATTTGTACTAAAATCAGAAAGATTAAAAGCCTTAATCTTATGTGCGGCCTTGATATATGCATTATTACAAATATCTTTGACTTATAATGTCAGCTTGGAAGAAAATATAGGATTATCATCAGTCTTTATAGGAGTTATAGCAGCAATGGGAGGAATGATTAGTGCATTAGCTTCTAAATATCAAAATCAATTTCATAATAAATTTAAAAATAAAAGTTTAATTACCATGGCAATATTACTTTCTATTAGTGTAATCTTTGCTGGCATTGTAGGAATAGGAGCAAAAGAATCTATTGTGTTAATGGTATTAGTGATATTAGCAATATTTATATACAATTTTTGTTGGGGAATGTTTCATACAAGCATTGATAAATATCTGAGAAATTTTTCTAATGAGAAAATAGATACAAAAATATTTGCAGCATATAATTTATTTAGAAATGTATTTAGAATGATTGGCACTTTATTTGCATCATTCTTGTTAGATAAAATGGCCACAACCTATTGTATGATTATTATAGGAATTCTATTTACAATTATATATATTTTGTTAGGAAAATATATGAAAACAAGAGTAGGATTAAAACCAGAAGAATATTCTAAAGAGGAAAGAAAATATGATGAATTAAATCAAGCAAAAGAGTAAATAAAAAATATAAATGAACTATATATTTGTTTTACGAGGTGATGATATGAAAGATTTATCCAATAAAAATGTGATTCATGTAAAAGATAATGACATAGAATATTTGCAATTTAAAAAATTATTAGAATATAAAGAAATCATAAATCACGCATATGCATTAGGAAGAGATGTGGGATTTAAGACAACAACAGTTAATCAACAACTGGCATCACCAGAAAGAATAGATTTGGCAAGAAAATCATATCAAAAATTATGTTGTCGTATGGGAAGTGATGATACACATATTGTGCAAGCCAATCAAAATCATACAGATACAATTAAAATTGTTCAAACAAAAGTAAATGTAGATGAACCAGATTTTAGTTTAACAGAAGAAGGAATAGAAGATGGATTAATAACCAATAAAAGAAAATTAGCATTAGCAACTACTAATGCAGATTGTATTTTATTATTGTTTTTTGATCCAGTAAAACGTGTAATTGCCAATACACATTCTGGTTGGAGGGGAACCTTGCAAAGAATTTCTATTAAAACTGTTCAAAAAATGATAAAAGAATTTGGAAGCAATCCACAAGATATTATATGTTGCATTTGTCCAAGCATTCGAAAATGCCATTTTGAAGTAAGTAAAGATGTGAAAGATATGTTCCAAAATGAGTTTTATGATTTAGAAAATGCTAAATTTATAGACATAGAAGAGGGAAATAAACAAAAGGTAATTCGATTAAGAGATTTTATAGAAGAAAAAGTAGAAAGTACAAAATGGAATATTGATACAGTTTTAATTAATAAAATTCTTCTTCAAAGAGAAGGATTAAAGCCAGAAAATATTATTGATTCAGGAATTTGTAGTGTTTGTCATTCAGATATCATACATTCCTATCGAATCGAAAAGAAAGATTATAATACAGAAACAGCAGTTATAGAATTAAAATGAAAGTTATATGCTTTCCAATCACATTCGTAATTAAATAATTTATGAATACCATGGCTTACACAGAAGGATGAATATTGTATTTATAAAAAATTAATAATAAAAAAGGATGTAATAAAAATGTTTAAAACATGGGAAGAATTAGAAGAATCAATTAAAGGTTGTAATAAATGTAAACTATGTAAGACAAGGCAAAACATTGTATTTGGAACTGGAAATAAACAGGCAAAGTTAATGTTTATTGGTGAGGGACCTGGAGCAGACGAGGATAGATTAGGTGAACCTTTTGTAGGAAGAGCTGGAAAATTAATGAATCTAGCATTCGAAACTTTAGGTATTGATCGAAATCAAGTGTATATTGCCAATGTTGTAAAATGTAGACCACCAGGTAATAGAAATCCAGAAGAAGATGAAGCAGTAGCATGTCTAGATTATTTAAGAAATCAAGTAATATTGGTACAACCAGAAATCATTGTTTTATTAGGTAGTGTTGCTTTAAAAAATATCCTTGGAAAGGAATATGGTATTACAGCTTCTAGAGGAAAATGGGTAGAAAAGAAAGGGATAAAATATATGCCAACTTGGCATCCAGCAGCATTATTAAGAGACGAAACGAAAAAAATTGATTTTATAAAAGATTTGCAAAAAGTAGTAGAAGAATTTCAATAAAACTGAAATATTGTTTTATTTAGAGAGTCAAACTTAATATTTTATAAATTAAGTTTGACTATTATAATTTGATATACGATTAAGTCATTTTTATTGACTAAAAGCTATAAACAAGGTAAAATATTTTATAGAATAAAAAGAATTGATAATCTCAATTCTTTTTTACTATACAAGAAACAATACTTCGTTCTAACAATTACTTGCAATTTTATTTATATAAAATTAGCATCGAATAAATATATAAAATAATAAGAAAAGAGGAGTAAAAAAGTCATGAAAGAAATAGAAGAAAAAGTAAATTATTGTTTGAATTGTAAGGTAAAACCATGTTCTTTAAAAGGGTGTCCATTAAATAATCATATACCAGATTTTATACAAGCTTTAAAGAAAGAAGAATATGTAGAAGCCTATAAAATTTTATCAGAAACAACCGTTTTATCAGGTGTATGTGGAAGAATTTGTCCACATGAAAAACAATGTCAAGGTTCTTGTGTAAGAGGAATAAAAGGAGAACCAGTTTCAATAGGAGAATTAGAAGCTTATACTTTTGATAAAGTACATGAATTAGGATATCATCTATCAGATTGTTATGAAAAGATAGAAAAGAAAGATAAAAAAGTGGCAGTTTTGGGAGGAGGTCCAGCAGGGCTAACATGTGCAGCTTTTCTAGCTAAAGAAGGAATACAAGTAACCATATATGAAAAATATGACTATTTAGGTGGTTTATTAATGTTTGGAATACCAGATTTCAGACTACCAAAAGAGATTGTAGAAAATACAGTAAAAGATATCCTAGATTTAGGTATAGAAGTAAAATATCATCAGGAGCTTGGAAAAGACTTTACTTTGAAAGATATAGAAAAGGAATATGATGCCATATTTTTGGGTATTGGTGCAAATTGTTCTTCTAAGATGGGAGTAGAAGGTGAAGATTTAAAAGGTGTTTATGGTGGAAATGAATTATTAGAATACAATCTACATCCTGACTATAAAGGAAAAAAGGTCATTGTGACAGGTGGCGGAAATGTAGCAATGGATTGTGCTAGAACCATTAACCGATTAGGAGCAAAAGAAGTGACAGTTGTTTATAGAAGAGCAGAAGAGCAAATGCCAGCAGAAAAGAAGGAAATACAAGACGCGAAAAATGAAGGGGTACAATTTGCTTTTCAAAATAATATTGT
>CALXLP010000028.1 GCA_944389225.1 uncultured Clostridia bacterium
TCATTTGAATATTTTGCCATAAAAATGAACCCTCCTTATTAAACTTTTTTGTCTAATAATTTGGGTTCACTTCATTTATATACTGTTCTATTTTTATGTTAGATATTATAAAAAATAGCAAGCAATATTTACATAAAATCATATTATATAAAAGATAAAAAGAAAGGAGGAATTTATTTGGAAGTAAAGGGAAAAAAGATAGGATTTGTATTAACAGGTTCGTTTTGTACATTTCGAAAAGTGTTACCAAAAATGAAAGAATTAATAAAAAGAGAAGCAGAAATTGTACCCATCATGTCTTTTAATAGTTATCAATTAGACACGAAATTTGGAAAAGCAGAAGATTTTATTGATGAAATAGAAGAAATGACAGGAAGGAAAATTATTCATACTATTGTAGATGCAGAACCAATTGGTCCTAAAAAAATGACAGATGTGATGATTATTGCACCTTGTTCTGGAAATACAATGTCAAAGTTAGCCTGTGATATTATAGATACGCCAGCCACTATGGCAGCAAAATCGCATTTAAGAAATAATAGACCATTAGTGATTGCACCATCTACGAATAATGGATTAAGTGGTAATGCTGAAAACATAGGAAAATTATTGAATAGAAAAAATTATTATTTTGTACCATTTAGACAAGATAATCCCATAACAAAACCAAGATCAATTGTATTTGATGCAGAATACATCATAAAAACGATAGAATATGCCCTAGAGGGAGAACAAATCAGTCCAATATTGATTTAAGAAAAAACAAACATTTTTTTGTAACAAGTATTGACAAAGAATAAATGTTCGTATATAATACAAACATACCGAACATATATTCTCAAAGGAGGACTGTTATGAAACATATAAAAATTATTAATAAATATAAATTTATAAGAACAATGACAATTCTAACATGTATAGTAATTGCTATCATATGTATTGCAAGCCATAAAACATATTCTAATAGTAAAACAAAATATAAAACAGAATATGTTGTAAAAGGAGAAACATTATGGGAAATTGCAGAAAAGGAAATACAAGAAAATGCATATTTTGAAAATGCAGATATTCAAAATGTTATATTAGAATTAAAAAAAGTTAACCATATGACAACTAGTAATTTATCGGAAGGGATGGAAATAAAAATTCCTGTCTATTAATGAATATGTAATATAGAAACACTTTTATTTGTATAATCTGGTAATAGAAATTATACATGAATAAAGGTGTTTTTTTATTTAGAAAAAAGAGTGATGAATTCCTTGTATATAAAATTCAGGTATGGTAGAATAGGGGACAAGGAGGAAGAAAAATGGAAAAAGTACAAGACAAATATAGTTGGGATTTAACAGATTTATTTAAAAATAAAGAAGAATTTTATGAAGAAATAAAAAATGTAAAGGATAAATTAAAACAAATAGAAAACTATAAAGGAATATTATGTGATAGTTCAGAAAATTTATATCAATGTTATGCTTTATATGAAAAGCTATTAATGAGTTTTGACAAAATTTATTCTTATGGAATGTTTTCTTATCATTTAAATATGGCAGATCAAGAAGGAATCAAGTTATTTAAAGAGGTGGAAAATCTATCATCAGAATTCAGTACAATCACTTCTTTTATCACACCTGAAATTACATTTACAGATGAAAAAACAATTCGTACATATTTATCTGAAGATAAAAGATTAAAACCATATGAAAGAGATATAGAAGATATTTTAGAAAAGAAAAAACATGTTTTGAGTAAAGAAGAAGAAAGTTTACTTGCTAATTATTCAGAAGTGTTTTCTGGACCAGAAAATATATATGATATTTTAACAAATGCAGAATTTAAATTTGGAAAACTAACAAATGAAGAGGGAAAAGAAGTAGAATTAACAGATGCAACATATACAACATATTTAAAAAGTTCAAATATAGAAGTGAGAAAACAAGCTTTTTATTTAATGTATAAGAAATATAGTGAATATATTAATACCATAACAGAAATGTATTTATCAAATGTAAAGCAAACGGTTATTACTTCAAGATTAAGAAAATACACCTCTTCTTTAGAACAAGCAACTATTCATGATGATGCAACAATTAAGGTATATGAAGCATTGATGAAAGGTGTTAATGATGGACTAGAAATTAATCATGAATTTATATCTTTAAAAAGAAAATTGTTACATATGGATGAAATGCATATATATGATATCTATGTTAATCCATTTCAAGTAGAAAAAGACCAAATTTCTTTTGAAGAGGCAAAAAAAGAAGTAAAAGATGCATTAGCTGTATTAGGTAAAGAATATGCTGATATATTAAATAAGGCTTTTGAAAACCGTTGGATAGATGTATATGAAAAACCCAATAAAAGAGGTGGAGCATATAGTTCTGGAGTATATGGAGTTCATCCATTTGTATTGATGAGTTTTACAGAAAATAAGAGAGATGTTGGAACTATTGCTCATGAATTAGGACACAGTATCCATTCATACTATTCTAATAAAAATCAAAATATAATTAATGCGAATTATACAATTATGGTAGCAGAAGTAGCCTCAACAGTGAACGAAATTTTACTTAATGAATATCAAATACAACATGAGAAAGATAAAAAGAAAAAGGCAGAATATATTTATGAACTTTTGGAGATGGTAAGAGCAACTTTTTATAGACAAGCAATGTTTGCAGAGTTTGAAAAGGAAGTTCATGAAAAGATTGAAAATGGAGAAATGTTATCAGCAGAAGACTTAAATAAAATGTATTATGCATTAAATCAAAAATATTTTGGAAAAGATATTATTATTGATAGTCAAATACAATATGAATGGTCTAGAATTCCTCACTTTTATTCAGACTTTTATGTATATAAATATGCAACAGGAATATCAGCAGCTGTTTGTATTGCAACAAAAATCTTGAATAAAGAAGAAGGATATGTAGAAAAATATATTCATATGTTAAGTCAAGGTTGTACTAAAAAATCAATAGATCTTTTGAAAATGGTAGATGTTGATTTAGAAGATATACACACTTATGAAGTGATTGTTCAATTTTATAAAAATAAAATTGAAGAGTTAAAAAGTTTACTATAGAAAGGATTTTTGCAATATATGAAAAATAAAAAAATGAAAAAAGAAGAAATAAAAGATGAAGAAATCAATGTGCCAGTAGAAAAAAATCAATGTGAAGAAAATAATGAAACACAAAGCCAACCAAAAGTAAAAAAGAAAAGAACAATTAATGAAATTAGTATATGGAGAATTTTGGCATATTTTATTATTTATAGTGTATTAGGATATATTATAGAAACTATATATGGTATGATAACAAAAGGGGTATGGGAAAGTAGACAAAGCTTTTTATATGGACCATTTTGTGGTATTTATGGTTTAGGTGCTGTTGTTATGATTATTTGCTTACACAAGTTTCCTAGAAAATTTAATACATTATTTATAGGCGGATTTATTGTTGGCTCAATTGTTGAATATGTAGTAAGTCTTGTTGGAGAAATGTTATTAGGTGTAAAATGGTGGGATTATTCTAGCATGCCATTAAATCTTAATGGAAGAATTTGTGTGTATTTCTCAGTTTTCTGGGGATTTTTAGGAATTTATTTAATAGCTTCTTTAAATCCTAAAGTAGATAAAATCATTGATTGGATAAAAAGCAAATTTAAAACCTATAAAGGTTTAAAGACATTTGTTATGACAGTATTTATTTTACTTATGATAGATTGTGTATCTACAGGTTTTGCAATTGAATTCTTTTTAGTAAGAATGATTGTTCAAAATGATATTGATGTTGATAATAAAGAATTAGTAATAGAACAATATGATAAAATTTATGAAAATGAAAAATTATCAAAATTTATTTATCGATTTTGGGGAGATAAAAAGATGATAAGAACATTTCCAAACTTAAAAATAAATGATAAAAATGGAAATATTGTCTACATGGATAGTCTACTTGATATACAGCCATATTATTTGAAAGTGCATGATAAAAATAATAAAAATAATGAAGAAGTAGAAGTAGATATTAGAGGAGAATAGATAATCCGAATGAATTATCCATCGAAAAGAGCTAATATATAAATATTTTTTTAAATTCGAATGTGACCGAAATAGTTTTATAAATTCTTAAAATAAAACTGTAAAGGGTCCTGTTTCCGGGTATTGTTACAGTTTTATTTTTAGAATTTGTTAAACGTAATGTAGGGTAACCGAGAATTAAAAAATATTTATATATTAGCTCTTTTCAGAATACATCAACTAATATTCTTAGTTTATTGGAAGTTATAAAAAGAAATAAAAATTACCATTGCTAAAATATTTTGGCAATGGTATAATACTTTATATACTTATGAAAGGAATGTGAATGAAAATGAAAAATGTAGTTGAAAAAATCATATCTATTTTAATTATTATGATAATGATATTACCAATTAGTTTGCCAATTGTATCAAAAGCGGTAGATAGTGGAACATCATCAACTTTAAAACAAGATTATCCAGTTAATGTAGAATTGAAAAGAGATGAAACTAATCCCGATATAATTCATATAATGGCAACAAGTACAGAGGGGAATATTATAGAGTTGAAATATGTAAAACAATATATAGATACAAATAATGCTTCTTATTTCGAAGAAGACCATGAGGATATCTATACATTTGATATAACACCAGCACCAACAGTTGAAGAAACATTCGAATTAGATGGTTATGGAAGTTACACAGTATTTGCGAAAGATGAAAATAAAAATGCAATTTTAGCAAGATTAACCGTAAATGACCCAAATGATATGCCACAAATTTCATTAACAAAAGAAAAAGATTCATTAAATTTAAATATTGAGGTAACAAGTAATAAAAATACAATAACAAAATTAAAAATTGCCAAAAAAGATAATATAAATGATAATATTGATTTTAGTATAGATGGTACAGACATAGACTTCATGGAGAGTAATCATGTATCTGTAAGATATACAGGAATTACAGAAGAAGGATTATATGTTGTTTATGCAGAAGATAGTGAAGGAAACAAATCAGCACGTCAAATTTATGTAGCAAAGAAAAATACACCGATTTCAGCAGAGATTACAAATGGAACAAATACAAGAGAAGTCAATTTACATATAACAGATGCGATTTGCAATATTATTTCTGTTAAGGTAGCAAAACTTTCTGAAATAGGAGAAGATTACGATAAATTTGATACGATTGAAGGGTTACCAATCACAGAAGGACAAACGGTTAATTTAAGTTATACAGCACCAGAGGATGATACCTATATTTTTTGTATAGAAGATGAAGCAGGTTATAGACTAATAACACAAAAAAGAATTACAGCAGAAAAAAATGTAATGAATGTAACAGTAGAACAAGATGAAAATTCTCCTGGTAATTTAACAATAACTGCTACAAATACAATATGCAATATTGTTGAAATGAAAGTAGCGATAGGAGATAATATTGATTTAGACTATTTTAAAAATAATGGAGAGGCTATTTCAATAGAACCAGGGAAAAAAGTGGTTGGAAAGTATACAGTTCAAGAAAATTGTACAATTAATGTATATGTCAAAGATGAACAAGGATATACCCATATCTATACAACAAATCTTATAGGTATTGATGATCCAGAGCCAGAACCAAGTCAAGCACCAACCATTACACTTACACAAAATACAGAAAATCCAAAACAAATTGATGTAAATGTTCGAGCAGATAATTCTAATGTTGATGAAGTAAAATGGGCAAAAGGAGAACAAAACATAGCATACTTTGAAACAAATGGAACGCGAATTGGACAAGGAAAGGTAGGCGTATCTATTCGTACAGAATTTACAATTGATTCTATTGGAACATATACCGTATATGCAAGAGATGATAATGGTAATAAAACTGTGAAAGCAATAGAAATTACAAATATAGATGAAACACCACCAACAGAAGAAGATACAACGCCACCAGAAGTAAATGATGTTGAAAATAATGGTATTTATAATCATTCTGTTACACCAAAAGTTGTAGATGAACATTTAGCAGAAATATATTTAACAAGAGATGGAAATGATGTAGAAGATTATCAAAATGGAGATACCATTGAAGATGAAGGTGCATATGTTTTGAATGCTGTAGATGAAACAGGAAATGAGGTAGTCGTAAAATTTGTAATTGATAAAACAGCTCCTGAAATTACAATCAATCAAGAAAATACAGATAATGAAAATGTTGAAGTATCTTTTTCACTTTTAGATAACCTTACAAACATTAATAAGGTAAAAGTAGCACAAGGACAACAAACAATAGATTATTTTGAAAATGGAGGACAAGAATTAACACTTCAAAAAGAAGAAAATTCTGCATTAGCAGTTATTAACGTTATAAAAAATGGAACTTATACAGTATATGTTGAGGATGAAGCAGAAAATGCTAAAATAGAAGTATTTGAAGTAACGAGTATTATAGAAGAACCAGAAATTAATGATACAACACCTCCAACAATTCAAACAACAGAGGAAAGTATTGATGAGAACGAATCTATAAAAGTAACAATTAATGTAACAGATACACAATCTCAAATTAAAACAATAAAAATAGCTAATGGAGAGCAAACTGCAGATTATTTTGAAAGTGCAGGAACTACACTTCAAATGAAGACTGATGATAAATCAGCAGAAGCAGCAGTTATGATTACAGAAAATGGAACTTATACAATTTATGCTGAGGATGAACAAGGAAATAAGACAGTAAAAGTGATTACTATTACAGAAATTGTAACACCAGAACCAACTCCAGACCCAGACCCAGATCCTGAACCTGAACCTGAGCCAGATGATACAACACCACCTACGATTACAGGAGTAGAGAATGGAATGACATATGGAACAGAAATAACACCTAGAATAGAAGATGAAAATTTAGCAAGTGTGACATTAACAAGAGACGGTAATGTTGTAGAAGATTATCAAAATGGAGATACTATTTCTGAAAATGGTACATATGTATTAACGGCAATTGATGAAGCAGGAAATCAAACAGTTGTAGAATTTGTAATAAGTATTCAACCAGAAGAAAATGAAGATACAACACCTCCTACCATTACAGGTGTAAGAGATGGAGTAACATATGGAACAGAAGTAACACCTAGAATAGAAGATGAGAATTTAGCAAGTGTAACATTAACAAGAGATGGTAGTGTTGTAAAAGATTATCAAAATGGAGATACTATTTCTGAAAATGGTACATATGTATTAACAGCAACTGATGAAGCTGGAAATCAAACGGTTGTAGAATTTGTGATAAACATAAAAGAAGATGACAATGATGATAATGACAACAATAACACCAACACCAATACCAATACGAACAATAACAATAATAATACAAGCACAGATGATAACACAACAAATACGGATAATAATGACAATAATACTACCACAGATAATACAAATAATAATGGTAGTACAAATAATAACAACATAAATGATGATTCTAATAATCATCAACAAAATACAATTAACGATTCAGGAAGAAATAATAGTTCTACAAGTAATTCAAAATTACCTTATGCAGGAATTGGAAACATATTAATTATTGGTATTGTTATAACAGGTGTTGTTGCTATATTTACATATATCAAATATAGAAAATATAAGATATAAAATATAAAATATAAAATATAAAATATAAGATATAAGTAAAATATCTATTAATAAAATGAAGATTTCTATGCAATAAAATAAAGAGAAAAGATTTGAATAATTTTATTCGAATTTTTTCTCTTTTTATTGTATAGAAAAAATTGACTTTTAAAAAGCTATTGACATGAAGTTAGCTCTAAATGTTAATATAGGAAACAGAAAAGGATATATAAGTACCAAATATTCTATATCATTTTAGAATATTTCACTTTTTTAAAATAAAAAATAGCAAAATATATTGATGCAATTTGAGAAAAATGATATATAACTATTAATAAAGTTTATTGTCATGTTTTTGAGATATTAGGGAAAATTTAAGGAGTAACCTATGAAAAGAAAAAAGAAAAGAAGATATATTAAAAATCAATTGCTTTCAAAAAGAATGATCATGTTTATTATCATCATAGTTATTATTATATTTATTTATCAGATTAGTGCAAATAAAAGCCAAGAAAGTGATTCTGTCAGTGCTTTTTCATCAATTAACGAAATTATGGATGAAATTGAAACTGTTACATATGCAAACGTCAATCGATACATTGTCTATGGTACGCATTTTAATTTAGAAGGAGATATGGAGATTCATGAAGATAACAAAATTCAATCTGCAGAAGTCGTAGCAAAAACGGCATCAGGAAAAGAAGTTCATATTGATACAGAATATACATATGAAAATAACCAACTTTCTTTTTCTACACTTAAAGAAATTAATACAGGATTAGATTTAGAAAGTTTAAATGTTGAGGATTATTATATTTTATTAAAAGTCCAATTTTCAAACAATAAAACGAAATACTATTCTTTATCTAACAATACAGAATATGGAGATATAGAATATTACACATTAACAAGAAAGGATACCAATAATAGAATAAATATTGATTTTACTACAATTGATAATATGCCTATTTTAGGATTTCATATAACAAGAGTAAAGGAATTGCCTGAAGAGGTGTATGATGTGGTCATTGATCCAGGACATGGAGGAAGTGATGTAGGAGCTGTAGAAGGAAGGCATATGGAATCAGAAATTGCTTTAGATTGTGCCCTTGAATTAAAAACACAATTAGAATCAATAGGATTAAAGGTATTGATAACAAGAGATGGCACAGAATCAGAAGAAGAATATACCATGTACAACATTTACGATGAAGATGGAAGAGTAACTCTGGCAAATGAATCTCATGCAAAAGTTCTGATATCGTTACATTTAAATAGTAATCTTTCAGATAATGTAGATGGAGGAGTTGAAATTTATGCCTCTTCTAATAGTGACTTAACATTAGCAAAAAAGTTGGCAGATGATATTGTTGAAACAGCAAAAACAGAATATTCTACTAATCAAACAGACAAAGTAGAAGATGGAGTTTATGTTAGCACAATAGAACTTGAAGATTATACAAATGAAACTTCTTTTTCAAGATCAACTTATAAGGGAATATTTGATTCTATTCCATATTTGTATATTATAAGAGAAATTGGAGGAATTGCTACAGGGGCTTATGTAGATGGAACTAACAAAGCTTATGGAGTTAATGAATATCGAAATTCAAATGTGGGAATTGAAGGCTATTTAGTAGAGCTCGGATATATCAATGTGGATAAAGATTTAGATAATATTTTAGAAAATGGTAACCTATATGCACAAGCGATTACAAATAGCATAGCTAATTTCTATGGAATAAAGTAAAGAAGAAAAATCTATGTAATTTTAGAGAGGATATAAGATGTATCCTCTTTAAATAGTAATTAGGAGGCTAATATGGAAAATGATTTTATAAAAGGAATTAAAACTGTAGAAAGACCAAATAAGAAAATTAGTGAAATACAACCTACCAAAGAATTTGGAAGGAATTTCATTAAAGAGAAAAATGCTAGCGAAATAATAGATGAAATGATAGAAGAACCATTAAGAAAAGCATGTAAAGAATTGAAAAATAAAGGTATTGAAACAGTAATGAGTAGTGCGAATAAAACGAATTTATTAAAAAAAGGAGAAAAGGCAATAGAACGAGAAGATGTAGAAGGACAAGAATTTTTTCTAGATATGCCTACTTATGAGAGCGCAGGTAGAGGATATGCATGGATTATGATTAATTTTGATAACTTAACAGATGAAAATAAAAAAATATTATTTTCATTACAACAAGCCAAAAACAGTCAAGGAGAAAATATAGGCGAAAGAATTATATGGTTTGTAAAAGGTAGAAATTTTATGGATATGTTTAATCAAGGAAAAAGTAATGAGACAAAGAACAATTTAGATGAAAAATTTGAAAAACATGCATTTGTTCTAAAATACAATGTTGATAGATATCCTAACAGAGTTGTATTTTTAAGAATGCCAATTAGTGATGAAACGACTGTAATAGATGTAGAAAGATATTTTGAAAAATTAACAGAACGATTAAAACAGCAACAAGTAGAAATAAGTAATACAAAAAGAATAGAAAAAGAAATGGACATTTAATAGATAGATAAATGACAATTAAATCAGTGTGTCATATTAATCATTATTTCCATTTATGGTAATATGCATATTAGGAGAGTGAAGTATATGATTTTCAAACAAATGCAATATTTTATATCTATTGTAAAAAATAATAGTTTTACAGAAGCAGCAGAGGAAAACTATATATCACAATCTGCTATTTCACAAGCAATCAAATCTTTGGAAGATGAATTAGGAGTTACATTATTACAAAGAAAAAATAGAGGATTTACTTTAACAAATGCTGGAGAATATTTCTATAAACAAAGCTTACTGATGGTGGATGAAGTAGAGAGAATCAAACAAGCAATTGTAAGAATTTCTACACAGAAAAATGATATATTAAGAATTGGATATATCAATAATTATTGTGGATTAGAGATGCATAAAGCAGTTATGGAATTCTCAGAAATATATCCTAATATTGATATAGAAATACAAACAGGAAATCATGAAGAATTATATGAGCTAATGAAAAATGATAAATTAGACCTTATTATGAATGATCAAAGAAGAGCTTTGTCAGAAGAATATGTAAATTATTTTTTATATACAAGTACATGTTATATTGAAATATCCAATCAATCTGCATTACATGAACTAAAAGAGGTTAGTTTTGAAGATTTAAAACAAATTCCTTGTATTATTATTTCTTCTAAGAATCAACAAGACATAGAATTAGAATATTACGGAAATACATTAGGATTTAAAGGGAATTTTATCTTTGCAGAAACGATGCAAGAGGCAAGGATGTTAGTAGCAGCTAATAAAGGCGTTTTATTAATAGAAGGTGTACCAAGTATAGAAGAAGCAGAAGAGGGAATTTCAAGAATATTACTTGTAAGAAATGGAGAAAGAGTAGAAAAAAATTACTATGTTTTTTGGAATAAGCTTACAACCAATATTTTAAAAGAAGCGTTTGCTAATATTTTAGAAAAGAACTTTAAAAGAAATGATTAATAAAATAAAAAAAGATAAAATTTACATCAATAAAAGGATTCCTTTCATGGAGTCCTTATTTTTGAAATAAGTATAACTTATCTGACAGATAAGAAATCAGAATTGTTCTTTAAAAATGTAAAGCGTATAATGTTATTAAATAAAAAATAGAGGAAGGAAAGTAAAATGAAAGATGTTATTTTATGGACTGGAGCAGGTCAAATAGGAATGGCTATTACTAGAAGAGTAGGATATGGAAAGAAAATTGTTGTAGGAGACAAAAATATAGAAAATGCAAATGCAATCGCTAAAATTATGAACGAGGCTGGATTTGATGTAGAACCAATGGAATGTGATATTTCTTCAAGAGAATCTATCTTAAATTTAATCAAAAAAGGGCAAGAATATGGAGAAATTGCAATGTTTATTAATAGTGCAGGTGTATCACCTTCACAAGCACCAATAGAAAGAATTTTGCATGTTGACTTATATGGAACAGCTGTATTATTAGAAGAAGTAGGGAAAGTAATCAAAAAAGGTGGAACAGGTGTAACCATTTCATCTCAATCAGGACGTAGAATGGAACAATTAGGATCAGTTATTGATGAACAATTAGCAACTACACCAACAGAAGAATTATTAAAGTTAGATGTATTGCAACCAGAAAATATAAAAGATACATTACATGCTTATCAATTAGCAAAAAGATGTAATGAAAAAAGAGTTATGGCAGAATCTGTAAAATGGGGTGAAAGAGGAGCAAGAATCAATTCTATATCACCAGGAATTATCGTAACACCTCTTGCTATTGATGAGTTTAATGGAATTCGTGGAGACTTTTACAAGAATATGTTTGCCAAATGTCCAGCAGGTAGACCAGGAACAGCAGATGAAGTAGCAAATGTAGCAGAATTGCTAATGACAGACAAAGGAGCTTTTATCACAGGAGCTGACTTCTTGATTGATGGTGGAGCAACAGCATCATATTTCTATGGACCATTAAAAACAGAAAACAACTAAAATTTTGTATATAGATGAAACACATTTCTAAAAATAGAATAGGAGATAAGAAATAAGGAGGGAAAAAAGATGTCTTTGTTTGGAACTAAAGAAAGTGTAAAAGGAAAGAAAAGTTTAGTGATTTATTTTTCAAGAGCAGATGAAAATTATGCAGTTGGAAATATCGAAAAAGGAAATACAGAGGTTATCGCAGAGTATATACAAGAATTAACAGGAGCAGATTTATTTAAAGTAGAACCAATAAAACCATATTCTAAAAATTATAAAGCATGTTGTGATGAAGCTTTAGAAGAAAAAAGACAAAATGCAAGACCAGAGTTAAAAAGATATTTAGAAGATATATCAGAATATGAAGTCATCTATATAGGGTCACCAATTTATTGGGGAACTATGCCAATGAGTATGTTTACACAATTGGAAAAATTAGATTTCACAGGAAAAATCATAAAAGTATTTACAACACATGAAGGATCAGGATTAGGAACAGTTGTATCAGATGTAAAAAAGATATGTAAAGGTGCGACTGTATTAGATAGCTTAGCCATTCAAGGAAGTATGGTATATGAAGTAAAAGGTAGAGTCCAGAATTGGATAAAATAAAGGAAAAATAAGAATTGTTTAAGTATGCATAAAAAAGATGCATACTTTTTTACTTTAAATAATATATAGAATCTGTCATAAAAGATTTTTATAATATATTCACAAAATTTATTTTTTTTGATATAATCCAATTGTAAAGAAATATATATGGTAAAGAGGAGGAAGAAGTATGGATGATAATGAAAAAATAAATGAACAACAAGTAAACAATGATGGAGAATTAAAGAAACAAGCTACTGAAACATTAAAAGAGACAAAAGAGCAAATGAAAAATATTAATTTTAAAGAAGAGGCTGAAAAAGGAAAAGGATTATTAAGTAAATTATTAAGAAAACCAGTAAAAACCATTAAGGAAATTGTAGAAGATAATAAAAATCAATTATATAAAACAGCACTTATTATTATAATTGTATGGATATTACTTATTTTACTTAATAGAATTATAGACTTTATCATATATGATTATTACAAATTTAATGTACTAGCAACAATTAAAGCAATCTTATCACCAATATTAGAAATATTAGTAATGGCAATTATTATCCATGTGTTAAATAAAGATCATAAACAACCATTGACAAAATCAATTACTACAGTATCTATTGCAAAAATACCACTAGTAATTTCAGCAATTTTAGGATATTTAACATATATTAGTTCAAATGTAAGATATATTACAAGTCCAATAACTGCATTGCTAAATGTTATATCAACAGTACTAATGTTCTTTGTAGTAAAAGAAATGTTTAAAGAAGAGGAAAATGAAAAAGCTTTAAAATTATTTATCAAGATTGAAGTCATCTATTATATTGTTGCATTTGTATTTAGCTTTTTAGGAATAGCCTTATAGTATGAGAGAAATATATTAATAAAGATAAAAAATTCAAATTATTTATTTTAATAATAATTTGGATTTTTTTGTTGGAAGAATTATTTTGGAATATTTGATAGGAATATTTGATTACTATATTTTGGTTTTATATTACGAACAGATAATCTCTTTTCATATTGTATTTTAACATAAAATATGATATAAATAATATGTTAAACTTATTAGTAAAAAGAAATAAAACAGAATTCGAAAACAATGTGTAAAAAATAATCGTATTAAAGATGATGTGGAAAAAGCTAAAAGGAGGAGAAGATATGTTCAAATTACATTCAGAGTACAAACCAACAGGTGACCAACCAAAAGCAATTGAATATTTATCCAAAGGAATAGAAGAAGGAAAAAAATTTCAAACACTTCTTGGCGTTACAGGTTCTGGTAAAACATTCACAATGGCAAATATTATTCAAAATGTTCAAAAACCAACACTTGTTTTAGCGCATAATAAGACATTAGCAGGACAACTATATTCCGAATTCAAAGAGTTTTTTCCGGAAAATAATGTGGAGTATTTTGTTTCATATTATGATTATTACCAACCAGAAAGCTATATTCCATCATCAGATACCTATATAGAAAAAGATTCTTCTGTCAATGATGAAATTGATAAACTTAGACATTCAGCAACATTATCTTTATTTGAAACCAGAGATGTCATTATTGTGGCTTCTGTTTCTTGTATTTATGGATTAGGCGACCCAGAAGATTATCAAGAAATGATGTTATCTTTAAGACCAGGTATGCAAAAGGGAAGAGATGAAGTTTTAAGAAAATTAATTACGATGCAATATACTAGAAATGAGATTGATTTTCAAAGAGGAACTTTTAGAGCCAAAGGTGATATTGTTGAAATTTATCCTTCTGACCAATCAGAATCTGCTATTAGAGTAGAATTTTGGGGAGATGAAATTGAAAGATTAGTAGAAATTAATCCATTAACAGGAAAAACGATTGGAACAAGAAGACATGTTTTAATTTCTCCAGCATCTCACTATGTAACAACAAAAAGTAAAATGGAAAGAGCAATTGTTACCATAGAAGAGGAATTAGAAGAAAGGATTAAATATTTCAAAGATCATAATAAATTAATTGAAGCTCAAAGAATAGAAGAGAGAACAAATTTTGATATTGAAATGATGAAAGAAACAGGATTTTGCTCAGGGATTGAAAACTATTCTAGACATATTAGTGGTAGAAAACCAGGAAGCCCTCCATATACATTATTTGATTATTTTCCTAAAGATTTCTTGTTATTAATTGATGAGTCTCACGCAACTATCCCACAAGTAAGAGCTATGTATAATGGAGATCATTCAAGAAAAGAATCTTTAGTAAAGTATGGATTTAGGCTACCTTCTGCATTTGATAATAGACCATTAACATTTGAGGAATTTGAAAAGAAGTTAAATCAAGTCGTATTTGTAAGTGCTACACCAGGAGATTATGAAAAAGAGCATAGCAAAGGAAATATTGTAGAACAAATTATTAGACCAACTGGATTATTAGATCCAAAAATTGAAGTAAAACCAGTAACCAATCAAATAGATGATCTATTAGAACAAATTCGTATTAGAGTAGAAAAAAATGAAAGAGTTTTGGTAACAACATTAACAAAGAAAATGGCAGAAGATTTGACAGATTATTTAAAAGGCTTAGATATCAAAGTAAATTATATGCATTCTGATACAAAAACACTAGAAAGAATGGAAATTATTCGAAAATTGCGATTAGGAGAATTTGATGTTTTAGTTGGTATTAACTTATTAAGAGAAGGTTTAGATATTCCAGAGGTATCTTTAGTTGCCATACTAGATGCAGATAAAGAAGGATTTTTACGTTCAGAGAGATCTTTAATTCAAACCATCGGAAGAGCAGCAAGAAATACAGATGGTACCGTTATTATGTATGCAGATGAATTAACAGAAAGTATGGA
The DNA here is from genome assembly GCA_944389225.1 of uncultured Clostridia bacterium. Lineage (GTDB taxonomy): Bacteria > Bacillota > Clostridia > TANB77 > CAG-508 > CAG-269. The sequence continues at coordinate 15,579 of CALXLP010000028.1, forward strand.
AAAAGCCATTTCAGAAACAAACAGAAGAAGAAGAATTCAAGAAGCATATAATAAGGAACATCATATAACACCAAAAACTATTAGAAAATCTGTACGTGATTCTATTAGAGTAACGATTACAGATGATATAGGAGTAGAATATAAGCTAGAAAAAGAAGAAGACATCAAAGATACAATTACAAAATTAACAGACGAAATGTTAAAATATGCAGCTGAAATGGAATTTGAAAAAGCTGCTGAATTACGTGATAAAATAAAAGAGTTAGAAAAATTGATTGAAAATAATTAGATAAAACACAATAAAAAAGTCCCTGGAAATTTCCAAGGGGAATTTATATATACTATTAAATAGCGAAATAGTCAAAAAAAATAGAGGTAGACCCCTCTATTTTTTGTTATAAAATTTGACATCTTTTATAAATTCGAATTATCCTCATTATTATTTGTTGGTGGTTCATCTTGTGGTTTTTCAGAAATATTGACAACACCATCACCTTGATATGTACTTGCAGTTGAAACATTTCCTTTTCCAACATATTGTGCTTTACCAAATCCTAAAATCATATAGAAAATCGTTGGTAAGAATAATAGTCCAACTGTATAACCAACATCTTTTCCAAAAGCTTTTGCTAAAGAATTACATTG
>CALXLP010000029.1 GCA_944389225.1 uncultured Clostridia bacterium
ACATAATGAAATCCTGGAATAATGGCTATAAAAGTTACGAGATAGATTGCTAAGAAATAGCCTAAATAACATGAAATATCATAAATCCAATTGATATTGATACATATTGAACAGATAAGACATATTAGTGCAATTATCATAGATATGAAAAACATTTTTATCACCTCATAGTATCTTATGAAACTGTCGAAAAATCGTGATAAGTGTCAAAAAATGTCTATGATAAATATAATAAAAAGAGGTGAAGATAAATTGAGTACAAAAAAGAAAATGATCATTGTATGTATGATAATTGTTATCATTGTGCTGGCTATTGGAATTGGTATTAGACAAAAAAGAGATACAAAAAGAGCAGATGTCAAAATTCCCATCTTGCTATATCATAATTTCGTAACAACGGTTCCAGAAACTGATCCAGACAATTTTAATTATATAAATACGCCAGAAAGTTTTGAAGAAAATATAAAAACATTTTTAGAAAATGGATATACCATCATATCTATGAAAGAATTGGCACTGGCTGATAGTGGAAAAATAGAGCTTCCTGATAAAACGATGTTGATAACATTTGATGATGGGTATTACAGTAATTATGAATATATCTATCCCATTTTGAAGAAGTATCAGGTAAAAGCATCCATGTTTATTGTAACAGATAAAATTGGTCAAGAAATTGATGGTATAAAATATTTAGGGTGGGAACAATGTTTAGAAATGCAAAATAGTGGTCTTGTAGAAATAGGTAGTCACAGTAAAAAACATGTTTTTTATGATAAGCGCTCTGTAAGAGAACTTCGTGATGATGTAAGAGCATCTTATGAAGAAATAGAGAAACATTTAGGAAAACAAGACCTAAAAATATTTGCATATCCATTTGGGGCATATACAACTGAGACAGTAAGGACATTAAAAAATAATGGAATTGATTTTCAAATATATGATATTGGAATGAATCATTTTAAAGATTTAGATAAACATGCTATCAAAAGAATCAATATTCCTTGTGAGAGGACAGGAAAGGAGATTATAGAGGAGATAGAAGCATATCAGTAAAAATATTCAAAAAAATCCAACTCTGATGTTGAGTTGGATTTTTTATATCAAATATAAGAGTTTATATTTAGTATAAGTATATAGATTGATAAAATTAATCATTATAAAAAATCGGGGCTGTCTGCTGTGACACAGACAACCCCTTGAAGGAAGAGTTCCTTCTCTTTTTTCAGTCTCCAACACGGCGGTAACACCCCGGACTTCTATGCTGCTTCCGCGTGACTGTGCCTGTCGACGTTTTGATAGTTATAACAAAATTGCCCTTACTGTCTACGCCGCTTGTCACCTCGCGTCCAAGCTCGTCCGGAACTTTCTTTAAAAAGTCCTGTACTAATTTGCTGTCTTCGAACATCCGCTTTTCTGATTCTCTCATGTAGAATCCCTCCTGAAAAAATTTTTATTTACTCTGGATTTCCAGAGCATAACTATATATTAACATAATTCTGCAACTTTGTCAATTATTTCAAACTTCTACAAAGAATATTTCATATAACTGAAATCAACCTAACACATTCTCACCAGTATCATGCCTACGAGTTACATAAGGTGGGATGTGTGAAGGGGTATGGGTAGATGTAGGAATGTTAGGAACTCTTTGAGCATCTTTAAATCTTTCTACCAATAGTTCTTTAGATAATTGCGTAAAAAGTGTTGTTGCAGGTTTAATAAATTTCTTTTTGGTATGCTCATCAGGATTATGACTTCCACCTGTAGAAGGGATAAATACCATTGTTTTTTCTGTAGCTGGTACATAACCTGTATCTTGACCAGGATATGAAGGCATTTCAATTGATTGGATTCCTTTGGGGTTACAAATTTGGTTAAGTTTTTGGTTTAGAAAATGGCTTGTAATAACAGGAGTTCCTTGTGATACAACTGTTGACGTGATTTTTGTTTTGGTTTTTGCTTCTACTTGTTGTCTAATATTTTCAAAATCTTCTAATACATTTTCTGGCGTATTTTCTCCAAGAAGACGAAAATCAATTAAGCCATTTGCTTGATTTGGTATTTGATTAAAACTTCCATTGTGTCCAGGCGTATTAATTTCAACTTGACTTGCTCTACCAAGACCTTGTTTTTCATAACGTTTTCCAAGTTTTCTAACTTTTTTACCAATAAAAGCAGTAGCATCAACTGCATTTTTTCTTTTTTTCATAGGTGTAGAACCTGTATGGTTTGCTTGTCCTTCTACATCATATTTAATTCTTACTGCTGAACCGATAGAATTGATAATACCAATGGTATCTTGTTTATTCTTTTTATAAGCTTTTTTTAAGATATCATATTGTTCAATATGTGCTTCTAAGGAATAATCAACAGAATCAAATATTTTATCAACTTCTTGAATACCATCAACATGTTCTTTTAAATAGGAATTTGCAAAATCAATGGCTTCTTGTAAGGTGATGGTTTGTCCTTTCTTTAAGGCATTTTGATCTACAATGGAAGAAAAATCCTCAGAAGTAATCGTACCTTTCAAATATTTGCTTCCTAAACAAGCATTGCCAAATCGACTAGATTCTTCGCAAGCATAAATAGGAACTTTAATAATTCCTGTACATTTTTTACTTTTTATTAAATTTTCGGCAACCTGTAGTCCAACAACTACACCAACTGGTCCATCATATTGTCCGCCGTTATAAACAGAATCTGTATGGGAACCAATGGCAATTGTTTTTTGTGGGTGGTTTCCAACAGAAATCGTACCACAAATATTTCCAGCTTTATCAAGTGTTATTTGCATACCCAATGCTTTCATTTTTTCAATTATTTTTATTTTATATTTCATATCTTCTTCTGTATAGGCTAATCGGTTTATGGGTTCTTTTGAATCAAAATCAAAAAAATCTTCTAATTTAATCATACATTCTTGTTCCATCATCTATTTTCCTTTCAAAAAAAATTATAAAAAGTATATCACATTATGTAATCCTTTTCAAGCTTAACATACATAAGCTTATTTTCACAAGATTTATTTCATAAATTAACATTACCCCCTTTTAAAAATGAAGAAAATGGTATACAATATAGAAAAATTAGAATTAGGAGAGGAATATGAATAAAAAATGGCAAATATATGAAGTAGATGAAGAAAAAGTAGAAGAAATATCGAAAAAATATCATGTGAATAAACTATTAGCAACCATACTTGCCAATAGAAATATTGTCAATGAAGAACAAATTAGACTATTTTTAAATCCAACAAGAAATGATTTTCATGACCCATATTTAATCACAGATATGGAAAAAGCAATTAATAGAATTGTAGAAGCAATAGAAAAACAAGAAAAAGTAACCATTTATGGAGATTATGATGTAGATGGAATTACAAGTATTACAGTTTTAAAAAGTTTTCTACAAGATAGAGGATTAGAAGTATCTCAATACATTCCTAATAGATTAAATGAGGGATATGGATTAAATAAAAATGCAATTGATAAAATTCATAACAATGGTTGTGAATTGATGATAACTGTTGATTGCGGGATATCTGCAATTGAAGAAATTGAATATGCTAACAGTTTAGGAATTGAAACCATTGTAACAGATCACCATGAACCTGGAAATGAATTACCAAATGCATTAGCAGTTATTGATAATAAACGAAAAGATAGTACATATCCATTTCGTGAATTAGCAGGTGTTGGTGTTGTGTTTAAAGTGATACAAGCTTTAGGAATCAAGTTAGGATTGAAGGAAGAAGAATATTTAAAATATTTAGATATTGTTTGTATCGGAACCATATCAGATATTGTTCCATTAGTAGATGAAAATAGAGTAATTGCTAAATTAGGCTTGTTATTAATCAAACAAACCAAAAATATAGGGTTAAGGTCTATTATTCAATCATCAGGATATACCAAAATAGATTCAAATAGTATTTCTTTTGGAATTGCACCAAGAATCAATGCTTGTGGAAGAATGGGAAAAGCAGAAGATGCTTTACAATTATTTTTATCTAAAAATATCAATGAAGTTTCTCAGCTTACAAACAAATTAAATGAATATAATAGATTAAGACAAGATACAGAAAAGAAAATTTTTGAAAGTGCCATCAAACAAATAGAAGAAGAGCACTTGGCAGAAAATGCAACGATTACTGTTGGAGGACACAATTGGCATCATGGAGTAATCGGAATTGTTTCTTCTAAAATTACAGAAATGTATTTTAAACCAAGTATTTTATTAAGTTTTGAAGAAGATGGTATTGGAACAGGATCAGGAAGAAGTATACCTGGATTTGATTTACATGAGGCTTTATCAAAATGTACAGATACGATTGAAAAATTTGGTGGACATAGCATGGCGATTGGAATTACAATCAAAAAAGAAAAATTTGAAGCCTTCAAGAAAGAATTTGAAGAAATTGCAAAAGAAGCTAATATAGAAGAAATTGTTCCAATTATTAATATAGATGCTAAAATTGACTTTAGTAGTATTAATAAAGAAATGGTAGAAAGTTTAAAAGAATTAGAACCATTTGGAGAAGGTAATAAAATGCCGGTATTTGCTTTCAAAAATTTAAAAATTGATTCTATTAGAGCATTATCAGAAGGCAAACATTTAAAATTAACCTTAAAAGAAGGAAATACAGTTGTAAATGCCATTGGATTTAATATGGGTGCATTAGTAGAAGATTATCGAATTGGTGATAAAATAGATGTTGTAGGTGTATTAGAAGTAAATACCTTTAATGGAGTAGATACTTTGCAAATTAATATGAAAGATATTATGAAAGCGATATAAGGAAAGCATGCATAACGAAATCAAAGATTTCTATGCATAGAGGGGAAGACTGCTACGCAGTACTTCACGAATATAAGAAGCTTAACCTTGTTGTATACGAAAAAATCTATATAAAGCCAAGATAAAAGCAGATTTTTTCTATACAATAAATAACTATTAAAATAAGAAAAAAAGAGGGAAGTGAATATATGCAAGAAGAAAAGAAAGAAATTACAATTAAAGATGTCATTAATAAAAGAAAAGAACATTCTAGAAGAGTAGATGTCAAATTAATTATGAGAGCCTATCGATTGGCTAGTGAAAAACATAAAGGGCAAAAAAGAAGTTCAGGTGAACCATATATTATTCACCCTCTTAATGTTGCGTATATTTTGGCAGATATTGGATTAGATGATAGTACGATTTGTGCAGCACTTCTTCATGATATTGTAGAAGATACAGATGTTACAGATAAAGAGCTAAGAAGTCAATTTGGAAATGAAATCGCAGACATGGTAGCAGGTGTAACAAAATTAAGTAATATTCAGTTTGCATCAGTAGAAGAACAACAAGTAGAAGATTATCGAAAAATGTTTTTAGCAATGGGAAAAGATATTAGAGTGATTCTAATCAAATTAGCTGATAGATTACATAATATGAGAACTTTAAAATATTTAAAAAGAGATAGACAAATTGCTAATGCGAAAGAAACGAGAGACTTATATGCACCACTTGCGAATAGATTAGGTATTTATTCTCTAAAATGGGAACTGGAAGATTTAGCATTTAAATATTTAGAGCCAGAAGAATATCATGAATTGGTAGAAGGCATTAATAAAAAGAGAGAAGAAAGAACACAATTCATTGAAAAAATCATGGCAGATATTCGTGTTGCATTAAAAAAACAAAGAATTGATGCAGAAGTAACGGGAAGAGCAAAACATTTATATAGTATTTATCGTAAGATGAAAAGAGATAATAAAACATTAGATCAAATCTATGATTTATTTGCTCTAAGAATATTAGTAAACTCTGTAAAAGATTGTTATGCCGCATTAGGTGTTGTTCATGAATTATATAATCCTATGCCAGGTAGATTTAAAGACTACATAGCAGTTCCAAAACCAAATATGTATCAATCTATTCATACAACTTTATTAGGAGAGAAAGGAACACCATTTGAAGTACAAATTAGAACATGGGAAATGCATAAAGTTGCTGAATTTGGTATCGCTGCACACTGGGCATATAAAGAGGCAAGCTATTTTGGTAAAAAACAATCTGTAAAGGTTGAAGAAGATAAATTAGCTTGGCTTAGAGAAACTTTGGAATGGCAAAAAGAATTAGAAGATCCACAAGAATTTTTGAATACATTAAAAACAGAATTATTTGAAGATGAAGTATATGTATTTACACCAAAAGGAGCTATTAAAGTATTACCAAGAGGAGCAACGCCAATTGATTTTGCATATACAATACATGCTGAAATCGGAAATAAGATGACAGGATGTAAAATCAATAGTAAAATGATGCCAATTATCACACCATTACAAAGTGGAGATATTGTAGAAATTATTACATCAGATAATTCAAAAGGACCAAGTAGAGATTGGCTAAAATTTGTAAAAAGTTCAGCAGCAAGAAACAAAATCAAGAGTTGGTTTAAAAAAGCACAAAAAGAAGAAAACATTGAAAAAGGAAAAGATTTAATTGAAAAAGAATTAAAAAGAATTGGATTTTCACATGCAGATTTATTTAAACCAGAATATATTGATCCAATGCTTGAAAAATATAAATACAAAAACCTAGATGAAATGTATGCGGCTGTCGGATTTGGAGCAAACTCATCAGGAAAAGTCATTGCTAGAATGCTTCAAGAATATCGAAAAGAACATGAAGAAGAAGATATTGAAAAGAAATTAGAAGAACTAAAAAAAGCAAAACAGAAGAAACCAAAGCCATCAAGTTCAGGCGTTATTGTAAAAGGAATAGACAACTGTTTAGTAAAACTTTCAAAATGTTGTAATCCACTTCCAGGAGACGAAATTGTAGGATATATCACAAAAGGAAGGGGTGTATCTGTTCACAGAAAAGACTGTTATAATGTAAAAGACTTAATATCAGAAGAAAACAGGATGATAGATGTAGAGTGGTATGAAGAAGAAAAATCAGAATATCAAGCAGAAATCGAAATTTTCTCAAATGATAGAACAGGTCTATTAGTAGATATTCTAAGAGAACTAGGAACAACAAAAGTAAATATCTTAGGAGTTAATACAAAAACAACAAAAGAAAGAATTGCTATTATAGACATTACACTCGAAGTAGAAAACTTAGACGAACTAAATAAAGCACAAAAAGTTGTTAGAAAAGTAAACAGTGTTTATGATGTAAAGAGAAAGAAATGATACGATAGGGACGTGCCAAATCGTTCCATTTTGAAACGATTTGACACGTCCCCAATGTTTCAAAATGAAACAAAAGGGACAGACCTAAATTAAAAAAAGATATTGAATGATGGGACGTGTCCCTTTTGGACGAAAAATGTCCAATTTGACACGTCCCCAAAAGACTAAAGGAGGAAATATGATTTTAAAAGAACGAAAGATTAATACATGGATCGGAGACCCAACGAATTGTTATATTATCTTTGACGAAGACAGTAAGGAAACTATGGTGATAGATCCTGCAGGAGATGTTGATGAAATTGTTGACATGATAAGAAATATTCTTAAGGGAAATTTAAAATATATTTATTTAACACATTGCCATGGGGATCATATAGCAGGTGTAACAGAATTAAAAAATCAATGTGGAGGAAAGGTACTAATTCATCGATTTGATAGTGAGGGATTAAATGATATTAATATTAATCTTTCGGCAATCATTGATTTGCCACCAATAGAATTGGAAGCAGATTCAAGAATTGATGATAATGATTTGATACATTTAGGAGAGCTAGAATTAAAAGTGATTCATACACCAGGACATACAAAAGGATCAACTAGTCTATATTGTGAAAAAGAAGGGTGTGTGTTTTCTGGAGATACTATGTTTCGTGGTACATGGGGAAGAACAGATTTACCAACAGGAAGTATAGAAGATATTATGGATTCAATAACCAATAAATTGTTAAAACTTCCAGATGATACCATTGTTTATCCAGGACACGGAAAAGCAACAATGATAAAGGAAGAAAAGCCTATATATTTGGAATTGAAACCAAAATTGTATTGAAAGTTAACAAATTATGTAGTATACTAGAAAGCAGAAAAAAAGCTAAATAGATATATTTAGCGTATATTAAGAAAATAGGAGAGAGAATATATGGAAAAAGTAGAACCAAGAACATTGGCTGGATTTATGGAATTATTACCAAATGAACAAATTTTATTTAATCAAATGAAAGAAAAAATAGAGAAAACATATAAAAAGTTTGGATTTTTGCCATTAGATACACCAGTAATTGAACTTGCAGAAGTATTACTTGCAAAAGCTGGAGGAGAAACAGAAAAACAAATTTATCGTTTCCAAAAAGGGGATACCGATTTAGCATTACGTTTTGATTTAACTGTACCACTTGCAAAATATGTGGCAAAAAATTATGGAAATTTAAGTTTTCCATTTAGAAGATATCAAATTGGAAAAGTATATAGAGGAGAAAGAGCACAAAAAGGAAGATACAGAGAATTTTATCAATGTGATATCGATATTATTGGAGATGGAGAATTAGATTTAATCAATGATGCCGAAATTCCTGCAATTATTTATACAATATTTAGAGAATTAGGATTTGAAGATTTTACGATAAAAATAAATAACAGAAGAATTCTAAATGGGCTATTTGAAAGTGTTGAACAAAAAGAAAACGCAGTTGATATATTAAGAATTATTGACAAAATTGAAAAAATAGGCAAAGAAGCCGTTATAGAAGAATTTAAAAAATTAGGATTACAAGAAAAACAAATAAACAATATTATTAACTTTATAGAAATCGAAGGAACTTCTGACGAAAAGATAGAAAAATTAGAAAACTTAGGAATCCAAAATGAAACATATTTAAGAGGTGTAGAAGAATTAAAAACAGTTATCAAAAATGTAAGAGTATTTGGTGTTCCAGATGCGAACTTTAAAGTAGACTTAACCATTGCAAGAGGACTAGATTATTATACAGGAACGGTTTATGAAACCTTTTTAAATGATTACAGAGAAATTGGAAGTGTATGTTCTGGAGGAAGATATGAGAACTTGGCAGAATATTATACAGATAAAAGTTTACCAGGTGTTGGTGTTTCTATTGGATTAACAAGATTATTTTATAAATTAAATGAATTAAATATTATAAAAGCAGATAGAAAATCTGTCGCAGATATTTTAATTATTCCTATGGTAGAAAATCTAGAAGAACCAATAAAACTGGCAACAAAATTAAGAAACATTGGAATAAATACAGAAATTTATTTAAATAACAAAAAACTAAAGGCCAAATTTAAATATGCAGATAAATTAGAGATTCCATATGTGATTGTATTAGGTGAAGATGAAATTAATGCACAAGAAATTACATTAAAAAATATGAAAACAGGAAATGAAGAAAAACTACCTATGGATGAGCAAAAAATAAAAGAAATAATAGAAAAAAATTAATCTTATTGTACAGGAATTTTCAGATACAGTTAAGATAAAAATAAAAAAACTTATACAACAAAATAATAAGAACCTGACCCGACATAGCAATCAAAGATTGCAGCCCTAGTACCCCAGAACCTTGTTGTCTAAGACAATAAAAAACACAGTTTTTATGAAATCATAAACTGTGTTTTTGTTTTTTGGTTTCCTTTTTTCTGTTATCTCCTTTATCTAATTTATATTTAAAAGGACATTTTTTCTTGATAAAATCTCTAAAAGTAATAGGCGTTCCTTTTTTAAAACCAGATTTATCTAGTAAAAGAGAATGTCTATTATCCAAATATAAATAGAAAAAAGTATCTGTTTCAAATATTTTATAAAGTTCACGATAGTAAATAACAGAATATTCTCTTTTTGTGAATACTTTAAAATAATTGTTGTAAAATGAAAATGTAAAACTTTGTTCTTTTGTAATTTTATTACTGTGATAATCTTTATTTACTTCTTCAATGGGATGAAAATATCTATATAAAATAAAAGAAGTCAAACAAGCACAAAAAATAACCGCTAATCCATAATAATGATTTTGAACATATAGCATAATCAAAAAAAGAATTAGCATAGATACAACAAGTGAAAATAGATGATATCTAAATGAGAATTTTTTCGTATGAAATTTTAAAAAATCATCATATATATGTCTGGAATATGTAGTTGTATTTTTAAATAATAATTTCAATTTGACTCACCTAAAATTAGTATACCATAAAAAAATTAGAATGAAAATATGATAAAGAAAAATAATACATACAGGATTACTAATATACAATGACTTGCACATTAGAAACTTAAATGATATAATCCGTGATATAAGGAAAGTATGCATGATGAAATCAAAAAAATACACATAAAAAATATGCATAGATTTAAATAAAAGAAAGGTACAAAATGTATGTATGATGTGATTATAATAGGAGCAGGACCTGCAGGGATTTCAGCAGGCCTATATACAAAACGAGCAAACCTAAAAGTATTAATTCTATATAAAGACCAATCAGCACTAGAAAAGACTGAATGGATAGAAAACTATTATGGTTTTGAAAATGGAATATCTGGAAAAGAATTATATAAAACAGGAATTAGGCAAGCAAAAAACTTAGGAATTGATGTAAAAAAAGAAGAAGTTACCAATATACAATTTGATGAAAAAAATCAATATGTAGTTATGACAGAAAAAGAATCTTATAAAACCAAAACTGTGATATTTGCAACAGGTAATAAGAAAAATACACCAAAAATAAAAGGAATTAAAGAATTTGAAGGAAAAGGTGTTAGTTATTGTGCAGTATGTGATGGATTCTTTTATAGAAATAAAGATGTGTCTATTTTAGGAAATGGAAAATATGCTATTTCAGAGGCAAATGAATTGATTAATATAGCCAATAGTATTACGATATTAACAGATGGAAAGGAAGCACCTGAAATCAGAGCAGATAATGTAAAAATTGATACAAGAAAAATCCGTGAAGTTAGAGGAGATAAAAAGGTAGAAGAAGTAGAATTTGATGACAACAGTACTACCAAAACAGATGGTATATTTGTAGCTCTTGGTGTAGCAGGTGGAAATGAATTTGCCAAAAAATTAGGAATCATAACCAAAAAAGATAGGATTGTTGTAAATGAAAATATGGAAACCAATATTCCTGGAATTTATGCATGTGGTGATTGTGTAGGTGGATTATTACAAATATCAAAGTCTGTATATGAAGGAACAAAAGCAGGATTGCAAGCAATTCAGTATATTAGAAAAGAAAATGCATAATTTTGCCAAAATGGCAACAAAATAAAATTAACCTTATTGTATATGAAAAAATCTGTATAGGGTTAAGATAAAACTAAATTTTTGTATACAAAAAAAGATAAAGGAGGAAAAAGATATGAGTATGTTAACATTTGAAGAAAAAAATTTTAAGGAAGAAGTATTAAAAGCAGAAGGAAAGGTTTTAGTAGATTTCTACGCAGATTGGTGTGGACCTTGTAGAATGATGTCACCAGTTATTGATGATATTGCAAAAGAATTAGATGGAAAAGTAAAAGTCGGAAAAGTCAATGTAGATAATAACCAAGAATTGGCTATCAAATATGATGTAATGAGTATACCAACGATTATGGTATTTGAAAAAGGTAATCCAATAAAAACATTTGTAGGAGTAACAGATAAACAAGAAATATTAGATGTATTAAAATAGAGGTGTTATTTATGAAAATTGCCATTATCTATGATAGTATAACAGGAAATACTAAAAAGATTGCTGAAGCAATTAAAGAAGCATGTAATGAACATGAAATTATCTTTGGAGATATGGATACAGATATTAATGAAGCAGATCTTGTATTTATTGGTTCATGGACAGATAAAGGAAATTGTAGTCAAAAAGTCAAAGAAAAATTAGAAAAAATGAATCATAAAAAGATAGCTATATTTGGAACAGCAGGATTTGGAGGTTCTGAAGAATATTTTGAGAATTTGTATCAAAGAATAAAACAATGTATTCCACAAACAAATGAAATTTTAGGACATTTCTATTGTCAGGGCAAAATGCCACTTACTGTAAAAGATCGATATATTAAAATGATAACAGAACATCCAGAGGATAAGAAATTACAAGTTAGTTTGGAAAATTTTGAAAAAGCATTAACACATCCAGATACAAAGGATGTAGAAGATGCGAAAGAATTTGCAAGAAGAATGATAAAGAGGTGTGTATAAATGGAAGTAATATATTTTTTAGCAACAGATGGAATTAAATTAGATGGGTTATTATATACGAGCAAAAATAAAACAGAGGATATTATCTTGTCTATTCATGGAATGGGTAGTAACTGTATGAAAAAAAGAGAAACAACAATGGCAAAATTTGCTAATGAAAATAACATAGACTATTTTTGCTTTAATAACCGTGGAAGTGAATTAGTAAAATATATAAGAAGATATACAGAAGGAAAAAGAGAAAAAGAATTAGGTGGAACAAGTTTTGAAGATGTGTTAGAAGGTTATGAAGATATTACAGGAGCTATCATAAAGTTAAAAGAATTAGGATATAAAAATATATATTTACAAGGGCATAGTTTAGGCTGTACGAAAATTGTTTACACATATAATGAATTAAAAGATGAACAAGACGATATGGTAAATGACATAAAAGGAATTATATTAAATTCTTTGATAGATATTCCAAGAGCATTAAAAGTATATTTGAGAGATAATTTTGATAAATACTTAGAATATGCAGAAGAAAAAGAAAGAAATGGGCAAAAAGATGAAATGATGCCACAAGAAGCTTTTATACATCCAATTAGTGTCAAAGCATTTTTAAGATATGCAAGAGATTATCAAGATATTAATTTTGCAAATTTTGGTGAGGACAAAGAATTAAAAGTATTAAATAATATAGATGTACCATTGTTTATGCGTTGGGGAAATGTTAATGAGATGATTGTTCAAATGCCAGAGGAATTGGTTGATCTTATGAACAATTGTATTACCAATCCAAATAAAGATATTTATTATATTGATGGTGCAAATCATAGTTATGATGGAAAAGAAGAGGAATTAGCAAAACAAATTATTGCTTTTATCAATAAAAATAAATAATAGAAAATAATCGTAAAACAAAATGAGAGTTAAAAATACAATTAGCAAAAATTAAATTAGAAAAATAGATTGACAAATAAGGATTACAGATGTAAACTATAACTAGTTTACAAATGTAATCTTTTTTGTTATGTAGGAAAAAGGAGGAAAACAAGTATGAAAATGACAAATCAAATTACAGATGCAGAATTAGAAATTATGAAAGTATTATGGGAAAAGAAAAGTCTAACCTTAAATGAACTTGTCGAAGAATTAAGTAAAGAAGAACCAAAGAATAAAAGTACAATTAAAACATTGTTATATAGATTAATTGATAAAAATATTGTGAAATCTGTCGAAAAAAATAAAAAGGAAAATGAATACAAACCATTAATTTCAGAAAAGAAATACTTAAAAAGTGCAAATGAAACGTTTTTAGACAAACTATATGATGGAAATGTTAATAATATGCTATTAAACTTTGTAGAAGATAAAAAAATATCGAAAGAAGAAATAGAAAAACTATTAAACATCATAGATGAAAGGGAATAAAGTAATATGATAGAAAAATTATTTACCTATGCTAATATTGTGATTGATAAAATCCAAATCAGAGAAGCGTTTTATATGATACTATATATGTCCATATTTGCTGTCATTGTTGGATTTACCATATATTTAATTCAAGAAATATTTGATAAAAAAATTTCACCAAAATGGAAAATCATCATGTGGGGGATTTTTGTTATTTCTTTAATTGTGCCATTAAATGTCAATGGAATATATGAGAGTGACAATATCTTTATGAAAATTCTAAATCCGATACAAGAAATCTCTTTTAAACAAGAAGTAGATGAAAGGCAAGCAGAATACAATACATATATTCAAAGACAAGATACCACATTTGAAGAATATAAAATGGTAAGAGGAAATCTCTATATGGCTTATGCTAAATATATTGTGTTTGATATTGTGATTCCTTCTCTTTGGATAGGGATGATTGGAATTTTAATAGTAAACTATTGGTGGAAAAGAAGAAAAATGAATCGATTAAGAGTAAGTGATTTATTAACTAATGAAAGAATTTTAGACATTTTTGAACAATCGAAAAAAGAAATAGGAATTAAAAAAGAAATTGTATTAATTAACCAAAAAGAAATTTCATCACCTGCGATATATGGAATAACAGATACGAAAATATTTTTAAATGAAGAAGATTTAAAAAATAAATCAGATAAAGAAATACAATATATATTGATGCATGAATTATCACATTACAAAGGAAAAGATTTAATTGTAAATTGTATATTAAATCTACTAAGAACGATTTATTGGTTTAATCCATTGTTATATGTTTTATTTAAAAGAATAAGACAAGACATAGAATTAAAAGCAGATGCCAATGTGTTGAAACATTTGAAACCAGAAGAAAATAAAGCATATGCAATGACAATTATTAATGCATTGAGAGATAGATTATATAAAAGTTATGAACAAGAAGTATTAAATTTAGCAGGAGTAGAGAGTGATACAGAAAGAAGAATTTACATGATAAAATTCTTTCCAAAATTTAAAGCAAAACCATTTAGAATGACGATGATATCACTAATTCTTATTGTCATGATTGGGGGAATCTTTTTTATAGGTAATATTACAAAGGTAGAAGAAAATTATTTTGCATATGATTATGAAGACATGATTCCATATAAAATACAATATGTAGGCGATTTTTATAGTGTTAAAAATCTTGTCCAAAAACTAAGTTTAGGAAGTTATGCACAATCTATTTATATAAGAAATGAAGAAGAAAGTTCAGAGCAATATTATTTAGAAATTCATTATTATACCAATTATACACTAGAGGAAAAAAACAGAGAATATGAAATATTTAAAGCATTGCCTCTAGAAAAGAAGGAACAATTATTTAAGAAAAATGCGGTTACATTATTAAGTTTAATTGATAACTTACATGCAGTAGAAGTGATGGCAAATGAAAGTGATTATCATTCAGGGATTTTTTATGAGAAAAGATATACGAGAGAAGAATTAGAAAAAGAATATGGGGTGGATTTAAGAACATATACATATAATCCAGACAATTTTCCATTTAAAGAAGATTTAGAATAATAAGAAATATTGAATAAAAAAACAATAAATGATTTATAAGAAAGGCATATAATAAATATTGTATATTATATGAAAGATAAAAATGAAATTAAAAAAAAGATATATAATCATACCATTGATTGTCATTTTAATGATTTCAGCTGGGATAGGTATATTAATCAAATTAGATAGAGATTATCAAAGAAAAATGATAGAACAAGATGAACTTGCTTATGGAAATGAATATTTAAAATTAGAAGAACATTTAAGCTATTACAAACAGAATCCAGATAGGATTATCTATAAACCGAAAATGAAAGATTACTTTTATGTTATTGATAAAAATGATGAAAATTATGCCCATTTATTAGAAGTGGCAGAAGATAGGATGAGTTATAGTTTAATGACACCATTAACAGAGGATTTTCATGTAGATTCTATGGATAGAATTATGTCATCAGGTAAGAACTATATTATTTTAGATTATGACAAAGAAAAGTATGGTGATATAGC
>CALXLP010000030.1 GCA_944389225.1 uncultured Clostridia bacterium
TTAGAAGCACAAGGGGTAGGAGAATATGAAATATCTATAGATAATGAAACAGGAGATATTTTAGTACAAATACCAGAGAATAGTGCTACAGATAGTTTTGTAAGTAACATGAATACAGTTGGAAAATTTGAAATCATCGATGCAGATACAAAAGAGGTTTTAATGAATAATGATGATATCAAATCTGTAAATGTTATGTATGGATCAAATTCTTCAGCAGGGACATCAGTTTATTTAAATATTGAGTTCAATAAAGAAGGAGCTGAAAAGTTAGAAAATATTAGTAACACATATGTAGAATCTACAGAGGATACAAATACAACAGCAGAAGATACCAATACAACAACAGAGAATACAACCAATACAGAATCTGAAGATACAGCAACAGAGAACACAACAACTGAAGAAAATACAACAGATGATACAACTTCAAATGAGTCAACTAAAAAAGAAATCACATTAAAAATTGATGATCAAGAAATCATGACAACTAGTTTTGATGAACCAATAGAAAATGGTAGATTACAATTATCAATCGGAAGTGCTACAACAGATACAGATGCTTTTCAAGATAATATTACACAAGCTTCTGCAATGGCTAGTGTATTAGATTCTGGAAATTTACCAATACAATATGACATTGCATCAAATGAATATATACTATCAGATATTACAGATACACAAATAGGATATTTGTTATTAGCTGTAGGAATTGTTCTTTTGATTGGATTCATTATATTTGTTATAAGATATAGAGTTAATGGATTGTTATCAGCAATTGCATTTATTGGATTCGTTAGTTTATACTTATTAGTTATTCGATATACAAATGTAAGTATTTCTATTCAAGGAATTGTAGGAATCATTGTAACGATGATATTAAACTATATATTTATTAATAAAATATTATCAACAATAAAGAAGAGCGAAAATAGTAAAAAACTAGAAACTGTAAAAGAAGGAATAAAGGAAAGTTACAAAGAATTCTTTATGAAATTAATACCAATTTGCATATCTGTGATTGTATTTTGTTTTATAAGTTGGACAATGATTAGTAGTTTTGGAATGGTAATGTTCTGGGGAATTGCTTTAATTGCCTTATATAATTATTTAATCACAGCAACAATGTTAAAAGTAAAAGCAGAAAAATAGGAGGTATTTACAGATGAAACAATTCATAAAAAGTAAGCAACTAAAAATTATATTAATTGCATTAGTAATCATAGCAGGAATTGTCATGATTGCTGTAAAAGGATTTAACTTTGATTTAAAATATCAAGATACACAAAGAGTAGAATTATATTTAAAGACAGAATTTAATATATCTGATATTAGACAAATTACAGATGAAGTATTTGGAAATCAAAAAGTTATGATACAAAAGGTAGAAGTTTTTGAAGATTCTGTTTCTATTACAACAACTTCTATATCAGATGAACAAAAAAGCAATTTAATAACCAAAATCAATGAAAAATATGGAACAGAATTGACAGCAGAAGATACAACAGTAGAAGATATAGGTCATACAAGAGGAAGAGATATTATAAAACCATATATCATTCCATTTGCAATAGCTGTTATTATTGTATTAATTTATTTAGGAATTCGTTATTATAAACTAAGTATAGCAAAAGTAATAGCTAAAAGTATAGGAATTATGGCTTTAGCTCAAATATTGTTATTTAGTGTGATAGCAATTACAAGAATACCAATCGGAAGATTAACAATTCCAATGGTAATATTAGTATATTTATTGACTTTATTTGGAATAACAACAAAATTTGAAAAAGATTTATCTAAAAAGAAGTTAGAAGAGAATAAAAATAAAAGTAAAAAGAAATAACAAATAACAAATAAGAACTAGCAATTTATATATTGTTAGTTCTTATTTTTATAAAATTTTCTTACTTTAATGTAACAACAGTTACACCCATTTCACCTTCACCAAAAGTACCTAATCGGAAAGATTTTACGTGAGAATTGTTTTTTAAAAATTGGTGAATACCATTTTTTAGTTTTCCTGTACCTTTTCCATGAATAATTCTAACCGTTTCTAATTTTGCAATAGCACAATCATCTAAAAATTTATCAATAACAAAGTTAGCTTCTTCTACATTCATGCCAATTACATTAATTTCAGGATTTATATGTTTACTCTTAGAGATATGTGAAGAAGTATGGATATTTTTAGAAGCATGTGTGTGTTTAGGATTTTGCAAAACATTTAATTTTACATTTATTTTCATGCTACCAATCTGTACTTGAACTTCATTATTTCTAGAAACATGAGAAAGGATAATTCCGTTTTGATTAAATGAAGTAACAAAAACTTCTTTTCCAGGTTTAATATCTTCTTTAGAAAGAGAATTAGCTGGAGAAGTGTTTTCAGAAATAGTTGGTTCTAATTGAATATCTTTAATTTTTTCATTTAAAGTATTTCTTATAGTATGAATTTCTTTAGAATCTTTTACATCTGATAATTGTTTAATAATTTCGTTAGCATCTTCTTTGGCTTCTAATAAAATATTCCTTGCTTTTACTTTAGCATTATTTATTATTTCCTTTTCTTGTTTTTCTTTTTCCAGATTTTCTCTTTGCAATTTTTCTTTTAATCTATGAATTTGTTCAGATTCTGCTAATATTTTTGTTTTTTCCTTTTCAATTAATTGTTTATCGTCATAAATATTTTTTAAAAGCTCTTCAAAAGTGATATCATTTGAAGACATAAGGTCTTTGGCCTTTTGTATAATAGAGGTATCTAAGCCTAATTTTTGACTAATTTCAAATGCATTACTTTTTCCAGGAACCCCAATCAATAGTTTATAAGTAGGAGATAAGGTTTCAACATCAAATTCAACAGAAGCATTTTCAAATCCAGAAGTGGTCATTGCATATTTTTTTAATTCCTGGTAATGCGTAGTGGCAATGGTAAGACTGCCTAATGTTTTAAAATAGTCTAAGATAGAAATGGCTAAATTCGCACCTTCTACTGGATCAGTTCCAGAACCTAATTCATCTACTAAAATCAAAGAATTTTCATTTGCATGTTTTGTGATATCTACAATATTGGTCATATGAGAAGAAAAGGTACTTAAAGAATCAGCAATACTTTGGTCATCACCAATATCTGCAAAGATATGTTCAAATACAAAAATACTAGACTTTTCATCAGCTGGAATATTTAATCCGCTACAAGCCATACAAGTAAGAAGTCCTACTGTTTTTAATGTAACCGTTTTTCCACCTGTGTTAGGACCTGTAATTAGTAAAGTAGAAAAATCTTTTCCTAGTTCTATAGAAATGGGAACTACTTTATTTTTATCAATTAAAGGATGTCTTGCATTGATTAAATGAATTTCTTTGTTAGGATTGATAATTGGTGTAATTCCTGAAATGGCTTTAGAATATTTGGCTTTTGCAAATATAAAATCTAAAGTACCAATCATTTCAAGATCTGTTTTTAATTCTTCTATATATGGATAGAAAAGAGAAGTTAATTGTTGTAATATTTTCTCTATTTCTACTTCTTCCTCTAATCGTAACTGATTGATTTCATTGTTTAGTTCAAAGATAGAGATAGGCTCTATAAATAAAGTGGAACCAGCATTAGAAACATCATGTACAAAACCCTTTACTTGTGCTCTATATTCTTCTTTAATAGGAATGACAAATCGATCATTTCGGATGGTTACTACATTTTCTTGTACATATTTAGAAAAAGAAGAGGAATGAATCATCGAATTTAATTTAGAACGAATATCTTGTTCTAGATTTCGAATTTTCTTTCTGATTCTTTGTAATTCTGGTGAAGCTTTATCATCTAAGGTGTTTTCATCAATAATAGAAGAGGAAATCTTAGAGATAACACCTTCATTCGTATATAAACTAGAAAATAAACCTTCTAAAATGGGAAAATCCTCTTTTTCGATATAGTCTTTTGAGAAGTAAGTTTTTAAATCTCTAGCACATAGAAAAATCGTATTTAAATCTAATAATCCTTTTATTGTCAAACTTTGAGAGCTTTCTAAATTGATTAAATAGATGTGAATATCTTGAATATCATAAAAAGAAGGAACTGAATTTTTATAGATTAAATTGACAGCTTCTTCTGTTTCAGCTAATTTTTGCTTTACAATATTAACATCATGATATATTTGTAAATTAAGAGCAAGTTCTTTTCCTAAATAGGTAGAACAATACATACTTAAATTTTCTAATACTTTATGAAATTCTAGTTTTGATATATATCGAGTATTCATAGAATAAGTTCCTTTCATTATTAAATAAACATAATATCATTATACAAGGATTTTGCGGGATAGTCAATTAAGA
Organism: uncultured Clostridia bacterium; assembly: GCA_944389225.1. Classification (GTDB taxonomy): domain Bacteria; phylum Bacillota; class Clostridia; order TANB77; family CAG-508; genus CAG-269. Next base: position 4,333 of record CALXLP010000030.1, read on the forward strand.
AAGAAAAATGAAACTTTTATATGTATAAAAAATTTGAAACTTTAACAAATAGATATTGAAGTAAACAGAAAAAAGGTATATAATTGCAAAAATTTATAAAAAATGTAAATAGAGAAAGGAGAAAATAATGAAGAAATTGAAAAAGAAATTAATCATATTTGATGCAGATGGGACAATATGGGATAGTGAAAAAGATGTATTTTTAGCATTTAATCATACATTAAAAAACAATGGAAATAAAGAAATAACAAAAGAAGAATTTCAAAAGCTAGCAGGATTAGACTTAGAAGAAATGTTTAGACGTGTTTTATCAAAAGATGAAGAAATATTGGCTAATGAATATGTAAAGAAATATCGTAAATATTATATTGATGAAGGTCATTATGCTGATGAAACAACACTTTTTGAAAATGTAAAAGAAATCTTAGAGAATTTAAAAAAACAAGGATTTTACATGGCAATCGCGTCTGGTAAACCAAAAAGAATTCTAGATAAAATGGTAGAATGTTTTCATTTAAATGAATTTGACTTCGTTTTAGGAACAGGCGAAAGTCATTTTAATCCTAAACCAGATCCAGAGATTCTAAATTATATTATGAATGAATTACATATTTCAAAAAAGGATGCAGTAATGGTAGGAGATACAAAAGCAGATATTATGGCTGGTAAAAATGCTAGAATTGATACGATTGCTGTAACATATGGATATGAAAATCTAGAAATTTTAGAAAAATCAAATCCTACATATCTAATAGATGACTTTAAAACTTTAGAAGAGATTGTGGAATATAAACAAGATTAAAAAGAATCTATACATAATAAAAAGCAAGGTAAAATATAAACTAAATTTGAGATAAAAAGATATTAAGAACAAAAAATGATTATGTTAAAATACAAGTTTAAATTGGTACTTTAATATAATCATTTTTTTATGTAGTTTTCATATGGAGTATTAAATTATTTCTTGTTTTCCTCTTTTTTCTCTTTAGGAATAACAATGTTTTTAGGTTTTTTATCATCTGTATTTTTAGGTTTCATTGGGCTAATATGGTCATGTACAGGAGAGATATCTAAATCTTTTTCATCACCTGATACAATTTCTATTTTTTTATCTTCACTCATAGGAATTACCTCCTTAGTATTTTTTTATATCGTAGCATATAAAATAAAAAAGTGCAAGAAAAAATTGAAAGTAAAATATTGAAAGTAAAATATTGAAATATGAAATATCTCTAACAAGATACAAATAAAGTTACATAAAATCCTTTAAAACCCTTGACACAGCAAGCTTTTTTTGACATAATATATAATAAATTCAAAAAAAGTGGGAGAGAATATGGAAATAGAAAAAACAAAAGCAATTATTGAAGCCATATTATTTGCAGCAGGAAGAATTGTAAAGACGAGTGAATTGATATTAGCTTTAGAAAAAAACGAAGAAGAAATACATACAATTATCAAAAGTATGCAAGAAGAATATAAAGCAAATAATCGAGGAATCGAAATTATTCAAGTAGAAGATGGCTATCAATTAGCAACCCAAAAAGACTTATATGAATATATATATCCAATCTTAGATAAAAGAACAAAGCCAAACTTATCAACAGCAGCATTGGAAACTTTATCTATTATTGCATATAACCCTAGAATTACAAGGGCAGAAATTGAAGCAATTAGAGGAGTGTCTGCTGATGCTTGTGTATATAAATTGCTAGAATTTGGATTAATAGAAGAGGCAGGAAAGACAGATTTGCCTGGAAAGCCAATGTCATATAAAACGACAGATGAATTCTTAAAGATGTTTGGATATAGTTCTTTAAAAGATTTACCAGAATTACCAAGATACAAGTTAGATAGTAATCAACAAATTGTGATTGATGATTTAGTGGAAAATGAAAACAATGAAGGTCAACAAGTTGAGAATGAAAATGGTAAAGAGGCAATAGATACAGTTAGTCAAGAAGAAATAAACAAACCTCATAGTAAACAAGAGGCTCCAATGCCCGAAAGGGAAGGGACAAGTGATTTTCAAGAATAAAAAATTAATTATGAGGAGAGATAAATATGAAAAATGATAAAGAATTTGTAAAAGATATTACCAATATAGATGAGAATTTTCCACAATGGTATACAGACATTGTGTTAAAAGCAGAATTAGCAGACTATACAGATGTAAAAGGATTTATTGCTATTAGACCATATGGATATGCAATATGGGAAAATATACAAAAATATGCTGATGAGAAATTTAAAGAACATGGTGTAAAAAATATTTCTATGCCAGTATTAATCCCAGAAAGTTTATTAAATAAAGAAAAGGATCATGTAGAAGGATTTGCACCAGAAGTTGCTTGGGTAACTATTGGTGGAGGAGAAAAATTAGAAGAAAGATTATGTGTAAGACCTACTTCAGAAACAATCTTTTCTACAATGTATTCAAAATGGTTAAGTTCATGGAGAGATTTACCATTTTTATATAATCAATGGTGTAGTGTATTAAGATGGGAAAAAGAAACAAGACCATTCTTACGTTCAAGAGAATTTTTATGGCAAGAAGGTCATACAATTCACGAAACAGCTGAAGAAGCAAAACAATTTACATTAGATATGTTAGAGGTATATGCAGATGTGATCGAAAATCTATTAGCAATACCAGTATTAAAGGGACAAAAAACTAAAAAGGAACAATTTGCAGGGGCAGAAGCAACTTATACAGTAGAAACATTAATGCATGATGGTAGAGCTTTACAAGGAGGAACATCACACTATTTTGGTCAAAACTTTACAAAACCATTTGAAGTAAAATTCCAAAATAAAAATGGAGACCAAGAATATGCTTATCAAACATCATGGGGAATTAGTACAAGATTAATTGGAGCAGTTATCATGGCTCATGGAGATAATAGAGGATTAAAATTACCTCCACTTGTTGCACCAATTCAAGCAGTCATTGTACCAATTGCACAACAAAAAGAAGGTGTATTAGAAGAGGCAAATAAGGTAAAAGAAAGATTAAGTGAAAAATTCAGAGTGAAATTAGATGATAGAGATAATTACTCAGTAGGATATAAATTTAATGATTGGGAAATGAGAGGAGTACCAGTTAGAATTGAAATGGGACCTAGAGATATAGAAAATGGGCAAGCTGTTTTAGTTAGAAGAGATACTTCAGAAAAGATTTCTGTAAAATTAGAAGAAATTGAAGAAAAATTAGATCAATTATTAAAAGATATTCAAACATCTATGTATGATGTATGTAAAAAAAGAATGGAAGAAAAGACAACAGTTGCACACAATATGGAAGAATTAAAGAAAAACTTAGAAGAAAATCAAGGATTTGTAAAAACCATGTGGTGTGGAAGTCAAGAATGTGAAGATAAAGTAAAAGAAGAAACAGGTGCTCCATCAAGATGTATGCCTTTCGAACAAGAACATTTAGGAGATACTTGTGTATGTTGTGGTAAACCAGCAACGAAAATGGTAGTTTGGGGAAGACAATACTAAATTTAAATATGAAAAAGAAAAGCGGTGGTTAAAACCATCGCTTTTGCTATAAAATCTAAAATTCACAATTCTTAGGTGTTCTAGGGAAAGGAATTACATCACGGATATTTTGCATACCAGTTAAATACATGATTGCTCTTTCGAACCCTAGACCGAAACCAGCATGGTCACAGCTACCATATTTTCTTAAATCTAAATACCAATTGTAACTATCAATATCCATATTTAATTCTCTCATTCTAGCGACTAATTTATCATAATTTTCTTCTCTTTGGCTACCACCAATAATTTCTCCAATGCCAGGAGCTAATAAGTCAGCTGCTGCAACGGTTTTTCCATCTGGATTTTGTTTCATATAAAAGGCTTTAATATCCATCGGATAATCTGTTACAAATACAGGTTTTTGGAAAACTTGTTCACAAAGATATCTTTCATGTTCTGTTTGTAAATCAACACCCCAAGATACTTTGAATTCAAATTTATCATTTGCTTTTTCTAATTCTTTGATAGCATCTGTATAAGAAATTCTAGCAAAGTCAGAATGAATCACATTATTTAATCTTTCTAATAATCCTTTATCAACAAAATTATTAAAGAATTCCATTTCTTCTTTACAATGTTCTAATACATAAGAAAATGTATATTTAAGCATTTCTTCTGCTAAATCCATATCATCATTTAAATCTGCAAAACAAATTTCTGGTTCAATCATCCAGAATTCTGCAGCATGTTTTACTGTATTAGAATTTTCAGCTCTAAATGTTGGTCCAAAGGTATATACATTTCTGAAAGCAGTAGCATAAGTTTCTACATTTAATTGTCCACTTACTGTAAGATGTGCAGGTTTACCAAAAAAGTCTTTTGAATAATCTACTTGTCCATCTTCTGTTTTTGGAACATTGGCAAGGTCAAAAGAATTGACATTAAACATTTCTCCTGCACCTTCTGCATCACTAGAAGTTAAAATTGGGGTATGTACATACACAAATCCTCTTTCTTGGAAAAATTTATGAATGGCATACGCAAATACACTTCTTACTCTAAATACAGCATTAAAGGTATTGGTTCTAGGACGAAGATGTGAAATGGTTCTTAAATATTCAAAAGAATGTCTTTTCTTTTGAAGTGGATATTCTAAATCACATAAATTTAAAATTTCTATTTTAGTTGCTTGAATTTCAAAAGGTTGTTTTGCATTTTCAGTCATGACAAAAGTACCAGTTACTTTTATAGAAGAACTAATAGATAATTTAGCAATTTCAGCAAAGTTATCTAATTTATCACTAAATACAATTTGTACATTTTTGAAAAATGAACCATCATTTAATTCAATAAATCCAAAAGTTTTAGAATCACGAATGGTTCTTACCCAACCTTCTAATGTGATTTCTTTATCTTTATATTCGTTTGTATTTTTATATAAATCTTTAATGACTAATTTTTTCATAAAAAACCCCCAATAAAAAAATTATTTTATAGAACAAATGTAATTATATCCCAAAATACTTAGAAATACAACAGTTTTTGAAATATTCATAAGAAATTCTCTAAATAGAAAAATTCCAAATTAGACATTGGAAATTTCTTCTTTTTTCAAAATTTAATAAAAATATCAAAAAGTGACATACTAATATTACAAAATAAAAAAGGAGGAATTAAAAAAATGAAAAAAATATGGAATACATTACTTATTTTATCAATTTTATTTACTTTTATACTATTATTTAATCCAAACCCAGTACAAGCAGTTGCATTAGATGATATAGAAATTTCTACTAATAAAGATACGGTAAATCCTGGAGATACCGTAACACTTACCATTACTTTTGGTAAACCATTAGGGGCTTATACATTTGATATTGCATATGATAACAATTTATTAGAATATGTGGAAACAGATGGAGGAACACCAAATGACAATGGAACAAGAGTAAGAGTCGTTTTTTATGATTCAACTGGAGGAACAAGCCCAAAAGAAAGTATGCGTATCACTTTTAGAGCAAAAGAAGGAATTATGACATCAAATCCAACAGATTTAGCAGTAACTGCAGAAGGATTAGCAAATCCAGATGCTAGTGAAAATTATGATGATATAACGACTGCTTTAGAGAAAAATATTGTGGTAGAGCCAAGATATGAAGATTACAAATTTGATTTAACCTATACAGGTGGACCAATTGTAAATACTGAAAAAGAAATGACACTTTCTTTAACATCTGCAATGGGTAAAAATTTTGACCATGCTAGAATCATAGCAGAGGCAACAACACCTGATGGAGGAAATATCCAATTAAAAGGAACTGATGAAACACAGACAGAATATGACTTAATAGATAGTGGATGGGGGGATCCATCTGGATATGCCATTGGTGGACAAAATGTCAATAAAGTATTAAATCTTAGAGGAATATTTGATAAAGCAGGGGAATACAAAATTACTTTTAAGCTAATTGATAGAGATTCTTCAGATGCTGTTATTACAGAAAATACATTTACAGTGACTGTAACAGATACAGAGACAACACCACCAGAAGAGGAAATACCAGAAAATGAGCCAGAAGGAACAGTAGAAGAAAATATGACCAATACAACAGAAGAAAATTTACCAACACAATTACCAAAAACAGGTATGAATTTGTATGTACCAATAGTGGTTATAATAATAGCAATTATGAGTACTTCTTTATATATCATCATGAAGAAAAAGAATAGATAGAAGGATCATCACTTGAAAACGAAAGATAGAAAAAGTCAAATAATTTTCATTGGTTTTGTAATAACCATATTCCTGTTTATTTGTGTATTGGTTAATCAATGGATAGAAATTAGAGAAGTTGAAAAAGTAAATCAACAAGGAAAAACTACTTTAGCAAGTACAGAAAATGTAAACGCAAAAAATGAGATAAGAGAATCCAATATCATTTTAGATGATGAAAATATAATACAAGAAACAAAGATTCACCAGACAGAAGAAAGTATCTTAACAACATATAAAGGATATCCTGTGATTGCAAAATTAGAAATACCAAAAATAGACTTAGAAACATATGTTATTTCTGAATATAGTAATCAAGCATTAGGTGTATCTGTTACAAAGTTTTATGGAGGTAATCCTAATGAAGTAGGAAATTTTTGTATAGCAGGACACAATTATATAACAAAAAATATGTTTCATGATTTGAAGAATTTATCTATTGGAGATACCTTTACATTAATAGATACTAATCATCATGAAGGATTTTACAAAATATATTCAGTAGAAACTGTAGAACCAAATGAAACACAATGTTTATCACAAAAAACAGATGGAAGAATAGAAGTGACTTTAATTACTTGCACAACAGATTCTTCTAAAAGAATCATTGTAAAAGCAGTAAAGATATAAAAATAAAAAATGTAGAAAGTAAATGTATAAAGATAAATAATTATATATTTACTTTCTATATTTTAAACTACATAACGAATTGCAAAGGAGCATATATGTTAAAAGAAAAAATACGATATGGATTGTATGTAATTTTGATTATTTTATTAGCTATATATCTATTTCCAAAGGAGGATGTACAAGCAGTTAATATAGTAGATGGAATTGAAAACTTTCCTGAGAGTTATCAGCCATATTTAGAAGAGTTAAAAAAGAACCATCCAAATTGGACATTTACCGCGCTGTATACAAATTTAGATTGGGATTATGTCATTCAAAATGAAAATATATTTGGAAAAAATTTAGTACCAAAATCTTATAATGACAGATGGAAAAATACGAAACCAGGAGAATACAATGTAGAAGTTGATAGCGGGTGGGTAGATTGTTCAAAACAAGCATTGTTATACACCATGGATCCACGAAATTTTTTAAATGAATCAAGAATTTTTCAATTTGAAGAATTATCTTTTAATAGTCATAGCAATTCTGTTGATGGAATTGAAAAAATATTATATGGTACAGAATTTTATAACCAAATTGTTAGTTACCTAACTTCAAGTGGAAGTACAGTAACCATGAATAAAAAATATTCTGATTTAATATATAGTGCAGGTATTCAATCAAAAGTAAGTTCTTATCATTTGGCTTCTAGAATCAAACAAGAAGTGGGACCATTTTTATCTCATAGTTCGATTAGTGGGAAAGTAGCTGGATATGAAGGATTATATAATTTTTACAACATAGGTGCTACCAGTTCTTCAGAACCGATGGGAGCGATTATAAATGGATTAAAATATGCAAGAGATGGAAATGGAGCAAGTGAAGCAACCAAAACAAAATATTTAATTCCTTGGAATACCAAGGAAAGAGCCATTACTGGTGGTGGGATTTTTATTGGTTCAAGTTATATCAATATTGGACAAAACACAATTTACTTACAAAAATTTCATGTCCATGATACAAATAATGGAGAACTATTTTGGCATCAATATATGACAAATGTATTAGCTCCATATAGTGAATCCAATATTATCTATAAAGGATATGCCAATAGTAATTTATTAGATTTGAATATCAATTTTGTGATTCCGGTATATAATCATATGCCTAAAATACAAGAAGAAAGTCCAGCCATTAATCCATCAGACTATGTGGAAGATAATGCAAAAGTATATGCGAACGTAGAAACTACTTTAAATGTTAGAAGTGGACCAAGTACAAGTTATGAAAAAATAACGAGTGTTTCTAAAAATGAAACGATGACAAGAATTGCAAAAGGAAAGCAAAGTGGAGAATTATGGGATAGAGTCATTTTAGAAAATGGAATTGTAGGATATGTATTTCAAAATTATGTAGAAGAATTACCAGAAATTGAAGTAGAAGAAATAAAAGTGTCATTAAACAATCCTATTATTCAAAAAAATGAAATTAGTAAATTAAATATAGAAATTTATCCAAAAGAGGCAGAAGACCAAAGAGTAGAATATATTTCTAGTAATGAAAAAATTGTAAAAGTAGATAGCAATGGGAATTTGTATGGTGTATCTTCTGGAAAAGCGACTATTACTGCAAGAGCGATTTCAAATGGTGTACAAGCAAGTATCGATATAGAAGTATATAGTAAAGTTACAGGAATAGAAGTTAGTGTGGAAACCATTACTTTGCAAGAAGGGGAACAATATCAAATTCTTGCCAATGTTGAACCAGATGATGCCAATAATAAGACAGTGCAATATGTATCTGAAAATACGAATATTGCAACTGTCAGTGATATAGGATTGATTACAGCAGTTCAAAAAGGAAATACAACTATACAGGTTTTTTCAGAAGAAGATGAAGATATTAACCAGTCAATACAAGTAAATGTCATAGAAAAAATATCAGAAGAGGATTTAAGTTTTAGTGGAAATATACAAGTGAATGGGAATGAAATGAGTGGTATTGAAGAAGAAAATAGAACAGTAGAAAAATTATTAGAAAATATTTTTGTGAGTGAAAAATATCAGGTACAAATTGTAGATAAAGTAGGAAATCTATTACAAAGTCAAGACTTGGTAGGAACTGGTTCAAAAGTTCAAATTTTTACAAATACAGATGTACAAACATTGGTAGCAGAATATGAAATCATTATTTATGGAGATGTGGATGGAAATGGAAAAATTAATAGTGTGGACTTATTGAAATTACAAAGACATATATTAGAAATAGAAGAATTAGATTTCTTATCTCAAAAAGCAGGCGATATCAATAAAAATGGAAAAAAACCAACATCTGTAGATTTATTGTTAATCCAAAGACATATATTGGGATTGAAACAAATTGTACAATGATTTTGTCAGATTTAAGATATTGCATAAAAGAATTTTTATAAATAGTTTATTTACATTTATACAATGTCTTGAATAAAAAATACGGTCATGTAAGAAAGGAAGAAAGTGTTTGAAAAAAATAGTCATTTTTCTAATCATACTATTCATGCTAATAAATATAAGTATCATAACGCTAGCAGTAGAAAATGAAAATCTAGATAGTGTTTATTTACAAGCGACAAATACAGAAATAAGAAATGGAGAAGAATTTAGTTTTACAATCAATTTAGCCAATATTGATGTAGCAGCATTTGACATTCAAATATATTTTAATAATGAGTTATTAGAATATGTTTCAGGACCAGAAAATACGAATGTAATTGGTAGTAAAATTATAACGGTTTGGTATGATGAAACAGGAGGAGCAAATCCAAAGCAAAATTGTGAATTGGTAAAATACACATTTAAAGCAAAAGAAATTGAAAGTGAATATATTGCTATTCAAGGAGAATTCTATAATTCAGAAGGTGTTCAAGTACAAAGTTTTACAGATGGAATTGAAATTATAGCAAATAAAGAAACACAAATAGAAACAATTGAAATTTCAGAAGAAAGTGAAGTTGCGAGCAATAATTCTAGATTGAAAAATTTACGATTAAATCATGAAGGAATGACACCTGTATTTTCACCAGATGTAACAGAATATTATTTTTTAACAGAAAATCTATCTCAATTAGATGTAACAGCTATTCCAGAAAATACAAATGCGAATGTAACGATTAGTGGAAATACCAATTTTAAAGAAGGATTAAATATCATTGTGATAGAAGTTACTTCACCAGATAAAACAAGTAAAACACAGTATACCATTTCTGTTACGAAAACAAAAGATTTGGAAAAAGCAAATGCCAATTTAGAAACTTTAGCAATTGAAAATGTAACAATAGAGCCAGAATTTGCAAATGATATATATCAGTATCATGCTATTGTTTCCAATACAACTGAAAATTTAAATATTTTAGCAATACCAGAAAAGCAAAATGTAAAAGTAGAAGTAACAGGTGGAGAAAATTTACAATATGGAGATAATGCAGTAAATATTCAAGTAATGGCAGAAAATGGATATACAATAAAACAATATAAAGTAAATGTTTATAGAAGAAATGATGAAGAACAAAAAATAGCAGATGAAGAACAGAAAATAAATATTCAAAAATTAAATGCCATCTTAGAAGAACAAGAAGAAGGAGAAGAGCAGAACACGAGCAATAATAGTATCATTGAAAATCTAGAAGAGAATTTATGGTTTGTTATTATTTATAGTATTTTTTCTATTATTATTGTAATTCTTGTGATTTATAGAATAAAAAAGGAAAAAATGGATAAAAATAAGAAAAGCGTGCGTTAACGAAATCAAAGATTTCGACGCACAGATGTGAAGACTGCTATGCAGTACTTCACGGATATAGGAAGCTTAACCTTGTTGTATACGAAAAAATCCATATAGAGTCAAGATAAAAGCAGATTTTTTCTATACAATAAGAAAAGCGTGCGTTAGCGAAAGCAAAGAGATTTTTCTATACAATAAAGAAAAATCAAAAGAAAAGTAAATAAATTTTAAAAAAGTATTTACGAATTGCTATTTAGTTGGTATAATGCTGGTG
>CALXLP010000031.1 GCA_944389225.1 uncultured Clostridia bacterium
AATAACATCTATAGCAATGTAATATCCTACTTTACTATATCCCTTTTCCTCTATATAACTTTTTAAATTATATAATTCGTCATCATAAAGTTCAATTTCTTCACCATTTTGATAATATAGTGTAAATTCATAATCATTAAAGTCCATAAAAAATTGTATTTTTTTCAATTGATTTATGTCATTTGTCTCATCATAATACTCACTTGTTTTTAACATATTTTCTATAAATTCTTTATTATTATCATTTACATTTACAATACTTTTTCCTAATCCGCTAAATATATGATATCCATTATAGATTATCATTATAATTCCTATAGCAATGATTATCATTAACAATAATTCAAAGATCACTAATAAGTTTCTTTTCATATAAGACTCCTAAATTTTCTTTTTGCACTATTTGATAATTTTCTATTCTTAGAATTTATACTTGTTTTTGATTTAATAATTTTGTTTTTAAATTATATAATTTATGAGATAAATCCACATAATATTTTTGAGGATTTTCTAGTCTTTTGATTTCTTCCCATATTGTTCCTAATTGTTCTTTTGTATACTCTACAATTTCGTTTATGTTTGGTTGTTTATAAACTAGTTTTCCATTCTCAAATATTTTTTCTTGCAATTCTTTTACATAGTAATGATGTAACTTCTTTCTTTTCCAAGTATTGTATTGGTCAAATATTTCATATTCTCCCTCTGGTTCTTTTTCATTTTTTAGCATAATAAGATCTGCTAATGCATAATTCGTATCTTTAGAATAAAAACGATATACCTTTTTAAAACTTGGATTTGTAATTTTTTCTACATTTTCACTAATTTTTATTTTTGGTATAATTTTTCCCTCTTTCTCCATTGCTGCTAATTTATATACACCACCAAATACAGCATCACTTTTTGCTGTAATTAAATTCTCACCTACACCAAATAAATCGATTTTGGCATCTTGTTCTATTAAAGAACTAATTAAATTTTCATCTAATGCATTGGTTGCACATATTTTACAATCTGGATATCCAGCTTCATCTAAGATTACTCTTACCTTTTTAGATAGATATGCTAAATCTCCACTATCTAATCGAACAGCAACTGGTCTAATTCCTTGTGGCTTTAAGACTTCATCAAATACTTTTATGGCATTTGGTAACCCACTTTGTAATGTGTGATAGGTATCAATTAAATATGTACCGTTGTTAGGATATAGTTCTGCATATGTTTTAAAAGCCTCATATTCATTATCAAAACTTTGTATCCAACTATGTGCCATTGTTCCACTTGCTGGAACATGGAATTTTTCACTAGCAGCTGTACAAGATGTTCCTACTGCTCCTCCTATAATCGCTGCTCTTGCTCCATAAATGGCAGCTGATACTCCATGAGCCCTTCTTGCTCCAAATTCCATTACTGGTCTTCCTTGTGCTGCTCTTACAATTCTTGCTGTCTTTGTTGCAATTAAACTTTGATGATTAATAATTAATAATAACATGGTTTCTAAAAGTTGTGCTTCACTAACTGGTGCTCTTACTGTAATTAATGGTTCATTTGGAAATACCACAGTTCCTTCTGGTATTGCCCAAATATCTCCTGTAAATTTAAAGTCTTTTAAATAGTTTAAATATTCTTCTGAAAATATATTTTGTTTTCTTAAATACTCTATATCTTCTTCATCAAATTTTAAATTTTGTGTAAATTCTATAATTTGTTCTAATCCTGCTACAATCGCATATCCACCACCATCTGGAACCTTTCTAAAAAATACATCAAAATAGGCAATATCATTCTTATTTTTTGAAAAATACCCATTTGACATTGTAAATTCATAAAAATCTGCTATTAATTCTAATTTTTCTTGATTCATAATTTTCTCTTCCTTTCATTTATTACTATTTTATATGTTTTTTATTTATAGTCAATATATTGTTTTAATTTTTCTAATATTTTTATTGTATCTTCTTTTCCTAAGTCATACATTTCTTGCATTCTATGCTCATTTTTTTCAATTCTTTTTATCTTTACTAATTTAGATGGTCTAATACCTCTGCTGTATATAATCCTCTCATTCCTCCACCCTCAAGTACTAATACTATTTTCATTTACTATCACCTGCAACCTCATCTCTTTCTTGTTTATCTAAAGCTCTTCGTATCAATAATAATATAAAACCTATGACTACTTCAGCTATGATACATCCTACTAACATATTTAAGTTTATATAATCAATCCAACCTCCAGCTAAATATTGTTCTACAAATGCAGAAATGTCTTGAATTTTTATAAATACTAACATAGATATTGCTGCTGTAACAAACATACTAATTTGAATGGTTTTTAATACCTGTTGTTTTTCTAATAATATTAATACTATAATATCTAGTAAACCTAGTATTATAAACGTCAATCTAAATTCAAAACTAGTAAATTGTCCATATATATTTAATATTTCTGTTACCTCTCCTTCTGTTCCTACTTCTAATTTATCTTCTATTTCTTCACTTTTTTCACTTACATAGTTTCTTATATTATCTTTTATATCTTCTGGTATTTCATGTTGTAACTCCTCTTTTAAAATTTGATTAATTTCTTCTGTTATATCTATGTTCTCACTCTTACCAGTTAAAACATCTAAATATTTCTCTGTAATCTCTTCCATATATTGACTATTTTCTATTTTTTGTGCTACTTCATTAAAAGTTTTATCATCTACTTCATTGATAATTTCATCTAACATATATCCACTAACTCTTTTTATCAGAATATCATTAGAAATTGTTTTTACTGCTACATTTTCTATAATAAAACTCATAGTTATGATGACTAAAAATATAGGTAACAATATTTTTAGTATGATTTCTATAAATGCTTTCATTTTACTCACATTCCTTTTCTAAATATAAATTGTCTTTTAGACTCTTCTCATATGTACTTTCAAAACTTTTATATTATCATACTACAAAAAAGAAAATTATTCTATACATACTTGTCATAAAATAATTTTCTTTTACTTCTTTTTTATTAATTATCTTCTATCAACCTATATTCTGTTGCATCTGGTTCTTGCATATCTTCATCTGTAACAGTTCCAAAAGAATATTCATATTGTGTTAAAGCTATGTCTTCTTCTGTTGGTCCAATTTGTGCACTTTGTAACACTAAGCCTGTATCTTTTTCTATATAAATGTCTATTTTTGTTTCTGGTTTTGCATATGTTCTACTAAAAACATAACATTCTCTTCCATTTACATCACTTGTTGTTATTTTATAATCCATACTCATGAAAAATGTACCAACTAATGAATCATTATAGAAATAATTCATCAATGGTGGTAACGCTGCATTTTTTCTAGGTTCAATGATTAGTCTTTTTCCTTCAGGCTCTTCTATAAATTGTTTTATTTCATTTTGATAAAAATATTGTGTAACTTTTATATCTGCTTCTGGATTTGTCATTACATATTTTTTCAAATCATCATCTTTATAATAATTTTCATAAGTGAACTGCAAATTAGAATCATTATACATTAATGCTTTTATATATACATTATCACTCTGTTGCTCATACACTTGAAATTTATCTTCTAAAGATTTTATAATCACCATTTTTCTTCCTGGAAAAGCTACAAATAATACTACAAGGATTAGTATAATTGACAATAAAGTGGTTTTTAATATTCTTAATTTATGATTGTATTTCTTAATATATTTAACTTTCTTTTTTTCTAACTTTTTCTCTTGTAACTGGATATCTTTTTGCATAGCATCTAAGATTTTTTTACATTCTTTACAACCATTCACATGTTCTTCAATATATGTATTTGTTTCTTTACTTGTTAATTTGTCAATATAGTTTGGTAATAAATCTTGAACAATTTTACAATCTTTTTTCTCATTCATTTTCATCACCCTCCTTCAATTTCTGTTTTCCTCTATAAAAAGTAACTCTTGCCCAGTTTTCTGTTTGATTTAAAATGGTTCCTATTTCCTTAAATGATAATTCTCCTGTAATTCTTAAATAGATAACTTCTCTTGTTTTTTCGTCTAGCTTTTGCAATTTCTTATATAATGCCATTTTTTCTTCATTCTGAATTACTTTTTCTTCTGTAACATCTGAATTTTGTATTTCTAAAAAAGTATCTTCACTTGTTTTTAAATTTTTTCTATTTTTCCTACATTCGTCATACCATAAGTTTTTAGCAATTTGGCATAACCATACAGATATTTTACAGTCACCTTTAAAAGTGTGTATCTTTTTTACTGCTCGATAAAAGGTTTCTTGTGTTAGTTCTTCAGAGATATCACTATTACGAGTTAAACAGAATAAATATTTATATACTGTTTCAAAGTATTGTTCATATATTTGCTCCATATCCTGCATAACTTTATCCCCCTTTGTATATATGACGTACAAGTTTTATTTTTGTTACAAGTTTATCTTAATTTTTTTATTATATATACTATATATTTTATATCATATAATTTTTAGATTAACAATTTACTTGTTACAAAAATAAAAAAGAGTTCCCAAAATAAAGAAACCCTTTTATGATTTTATCATTAAATAAATTTTATTGATATCCGTCTTTTTTAAATATATTAACATATCAGTTTTATTAATTTGTTATTTTCCAAACATTTCCATCTTTTCCCATTGTAACCCCAGTCATAGAAATAACAGGACGAAGACCTTGTTGTGGAGTATCATTCTCAGTGTATGTATAAATACGCCCACTATAAGTTACAAAATTTATAGAATGAAATGTTTCATTGTCATCAGGAGTAGCTAACCAATATAACCAAATGTCTTCATGAACATCTGGTGTATAATCTCCTAATCTAAATAAACCTACTCTTTTATCCGCATACTCACCACCTAATGAGCTTGGTATTATTTCACTTCTATCTGTTGAAGAATTATCTCCTCTTATATCTCCTAATGTTACTGACCTAACTGTCGCACCCTCTCTTGCTATAAAACATTCGCCTGTTATTGTTCCACTTTGTTTGACATTTTTTGTAGTTATTTCTGTATAATATCCATTATTAGCTGATACATTATTTGATGTCGTTTGCTTAAATAGAATTTTACTGAAATTGTATCTTAATCCGCTGACTACATATATGTTGTTATATCCATCTGAATTTGATTCAAAATATTCCGTTTCATAGTTTGCTACATCTGTTTCTGTTCCTATCCACTCACTTGATTTTACAGAACCAAAATTAATATACAATCCTGCTGGTATTCCTGTACTTATTATATCTAAATCATATGTTCCATCTTCATTTTGATTTTGATTCAATATTCTCCAACCTGTATTTTTAGTATATTTAGTTCCTGTAGTTACATCCGTATATGAAACATCATATTGTACATAGCTATCATCTATATATGGTGTTCCTTCTGTTATTGTTCCATCACTATTTATTGTATACACATTACCTGTTTCTGTAAATGTTACTATTATTGGATCATCTCCATTTGCTGTTGCATTTGTTCCATTTAAACTAAATTGATTATTTACATCTCCTGCTGTTATAGTATTTTGCCCTTCTTTTTCTGCCATTGCTCCACTATATGCTATCGACATTTCATCCTTTTCTTGTCCTAATATGTTTTGTTCTTTTGCCTGACTTGCTTTTGTTAAAATCCCATTATCTCCTGTCAATGTTGCAATCGTTACTCCTGCCAAAATTAGCAAAACAATTATTGTAATAACTAATGCAATTAGTGTAATTCCTTTGTTTTTCTCTACTTTTTTTATTTTCATTTTTTCCTCCTTTGTTTTCTTTTAGTCAGCTACTCTAAGAAAATAGAAAGCTGTATAAAAGCTTACTAAAGGGTTTTTTCTGATTTTTATGTTTTTTTATCCCAACAATAGAAATTTTATTTTTTATTACTACCTTTTATTGACATTATAACTTTTTAACGATATAATTTTATTGAAAAAAACTTTCTTAGAGTAGCTGACTCTGAGAAAGTTTTTTATTTTTTATATTTTTTTCATCTCACTAATTGTATACCAAAATAAAACGCCCCAAAGGGCGTTCATATATTTTATTCATCAATTGTTGAGATTCCAAGTGTAATTTCTTCTAATACATCTAACACTGCTCTTACTGTGTCTAATGCTGTAAACATTGGTACATTATTTTGTGTTGCACATCTTCTGATATATGTTCCATCTGTTTCTTGGTCTATAGAATCAATATTTCTTGTGTTGATAACATAACTTACATATCCTTTTCTTAAAGATTCTAAGATTTCTTCACTACCTTCACTAATTTTCTTTTTCACTCTTGTTCTGATACCATGTTCTTTTAAGAATTTAGCTGTTCCTTTTGTTGCTTCTATATTAAATCCTAAGTTATAAAATCTTTGGATTAATGGTAATGCTTCTTCTTTATCTTTATCTGCGATTGTTACAAATATCGTTCCATAGTTTGTAAGTTTCATTCCTGAAGATTGTAATGCTTTATATAATGCTCTGGTTAATTTTTTATCATATCCAATAGCTTCTCCTGTTGATTTCATTTCAGGAGAAAGTGTTGCATCTAATCCTGATAATTTTGAGAATGAGAATGCTGGTGCTTTTACATACCATTTTTCTTTCTCTTTTGGATATACCACATCAATTCCTTGTTCTTTTAAAGATTTTCCAAGCATTACTAATGTTCCAATATCTGCTAAAGAGTATCCTGTAGATTTTGAAATAAATGGAACTGTTCTTGATGATCTTGGATTTACTTCAATGACATACACATCTTCATTTTTATCTACAATAAATTGAATATTATATAATCCGACAATGCCAATACCTAATCCTAATTTTACTGTATAATCTATAATCGTATCTTTTGCTTTTTGACTAACACTAAAAGTTGGATATACACTAATACTATCTCCTGAATGGATTCCTGTTTTTTCAACATGCTCCATAATTCCAGGTATGAATACATCTTTTCCATCACATACAGCATCGACTTCTAATTCTTTTCCTGTTATATATTTGTCAACTAATACTGGTTGTTCTGTATTAATTTCAACAGCTGTTTTTAAATATTTTTCTAATGCTTTTTGATTAGAAACAATTTGCATAGCCCTTCCACCTAATACATAACTTGGTCTTACTAGAACTGGATATCCAATTTCTTTCGCAACTTTGATTCCATCTTCTATATTGGTTACAGCCTCTCCTCTAGGTTGTAATAATTTTAAGTCTTTCATAACTCTTTCAAATGCATCTCTATTTTCTGCTTTTTCAATGGCATTTACATCTGTACCAATGATTTTAACACCCAATTTTGAAAGTGGTCCTGCAAGGTTAATGGCTGTTTGTCCACCTAAAGCTGCTACAACACCTTCTGGTTTTTCCAGTTCTACAATATTCATAACATCTTCTACAGTTAGTGGTTCGAAATATAGCTTATCACTCGTTGTATAATCTGTTGAAACTGTTTCTGGGTTGTTATTAATAATGATTGCTTCATATCCAGCTTCTTTAATTGTCTTTACTGCATGTACTGTAGAATAGTCAAATTCTACACCTTGTCCAATTCTAATTGGTCCTGCACCTAATACAATGATTTTTTTCTTGTCACTTACAATAGATTCATTTTCTTCTTCATATGTTGAATAGAAATATGGTACATAGCTTTCAAATTCACTACTACAAGTATCTATCATTTTATATACAGGATAAATGTTGTTTTTCTTTCTCAATTCATAAATATCATTTTCTTTTTTCTTCCATACTTGTGCAATATATTTATCACTAAATCCCATTTTCTTAACAGTTTTTAATGTATCGATATCTCCTACATTTTTCTTTAACACTTTTTCCATTTCAACAATATGCTTAATTTTCTCTAAGAAAAACATATCAATTTTTGTTGTATCATAAATTAATCCTAAATCGACATCTCTTCTCATTAATTCTGCAATTGCATAGATTCTATCATCTGTTCCATCTTTTATATATGTCATCATCTCTTCTGTTTCCATTTTATCAAATTTCTTATGATGAATATGACATACACCTGTTTCCAATGATCTTACTGCTTTTAATAAACTTTCTTCAAATGTTCTTCCAACACTCATGACTTCTCCTGTTGCTTTCATTTGTGTACTTAATTTATTTGAAGCAAGTGTAAATTTGTCAAATGGAAATCTTGGTATTTTGCAAACAATATAGTCTAATGCTGGTTCAAAACTTGCTGGTGTATTGGCTAATGGGATTTCTTCTAATCTCATACCAACTGCTATTTTTGCTGAAACTCTAGCAATTGGATATCCACTTGCTTTTGAAGCTAATGCTGATGAACGAGATACCCTTGGATTTACTTCAATAACATAATAGTTGAAAGAATGTGGGTCTAAAGCAAATTGAACATTACATCCCCCTTCTATTTTTAAAGCTCTAATAATTTTTAAGGCACTATCTCTTAATAGTTGATATTCTTTATTGGTTAATGTTTGACTTGGCGCAACAACAATAGAATCTCCCGTATGGATACCTACTGGGTCTAAGTTTTCCATATTACAAATGGTAATAGCTGTATCATTGTGGTCTCTCATTACCTCATATTCAATCTCTTTATATCCTTTAATACTTTTTTCTACTAATACTTGATTTACTGGAGAAAGTTTTAAGGCATGTTTTAATAATGGTTTTAATTCTTGTTCATTATCTGCAAATCCTCCACCTGTTCCTCCTAAAGTAAAGGCTGGTCTTAAAACAACTGGATATCCAATTTTATTAGCTGCTGCAATTCCTTCTTCTTCTGATTCTGCAATAATAGATTCTAAGACAGGTTCTCCTAACTCTTGGCATAGTTCTTTAAATTTTTCTCTGTCTTCTGCCTTTTCAATACTTTCACTACTTGTTCCTAAAAGTTCTACTTGACATTCTTGTAAAACTCCTTTTCTGTATAACTGCATAGCGATATTTAATCCAGTTTGTCCTCCAATTCCTGGTAAAATAGCATCTGGTCTTTCATATCTAATAATTTTTGCAACATATTCTAATGTTAATGGTTCCATATATACTTTATCTGCAATAGCTGTATCTGTCATAATTGTTGCTGGGTTAGAATTTACTAATATAACTTTATATCCTTCTTCTTTTAGTGCTAAACAAGCTTGTGTTCCAGCATAGTCAAATTCTGCTGCTTGTCCAATCACAATTGGTCCAGAACCAATTACTAGTACAGTTTTTATATCTTTTCTTTTTGGCATTTTATTCATTCCTTTCTTTAAAAAACGATTTCTATTTCCAATTTTTTTACTAAATTCGAAAAAGAATTAGTATATTCAATTATTGTATAGAAAAAATCTGCTTTTATCTTGACCACATATAGATTTTTTCTTATTTTTCGAATTCTCCCATAATTTTAATAAACTTATCAAAAAGGTATCCACTATCTTGTGGTCCTGGTGCACTTTCAGGGTGATATTGCACACTAAATACTTTATCTTTTTTACATTCAACACCTTCAATGGTATTATCTAAAATATTCTTATGTGTTGGTACTAAATCTGTTTTTTCTAGAGATTTCTCATCTACTGCATAACTATGGTTTTGACTTGTAATTTCTATTTTATCTGTTTCTAGATTTAATACTGGATGGTTTCCACCTCTATGTCCAAATTTTAATTTATATGTTTTTGCACCATATGCTAAACTAATCATTTGATGTCCTAAGCAAATTCCAAAGATTGGATATTTTCCTCTTAATTCTTTTACAAGTTTAATAACTTCTTTTACATCTTCTGGATCACCTGGTCCATTTGATAAAAAGACTCCATCTGGCTTTAGACTTTCAATTTCTTTTGCTGTTGTATTATATGGTACAATTGTTACATTACAACCTCTTTTATTTAAACTTCTTATAATATTTAACTTAATACCACAATCCACTGCTACCACATTATATTTGTAATTTGCTGTTCTAGAATACCATTTCTTTTTACAACTTACTTTTGATACAGCATCTTTTGGAATATCATATGCATTTAATTTTTTTAATGCTTCTTCTTTACTTGTTGTAATATCTGTAATGATAACCTTTCTACTTCCTTTATTTCTGATACTTCTTGTTAATTTTCTTGTATCAACACCTGAAATTCCTGGTATATCATTTTCTTCTAAATATTCTGATAATGTTTTAGTGTAACGGAAATTACTTGGTAAATCATTATATTCTCTGACTACCATTCCGCCAATCGTTGGTTGTTTTGTTTCATAATCTTCATCTGTGATTCCATAGTTTCCGATTAATGGATATGTCATCACTACCATTTGATAGGTATATGATGGGTCTGAAACAATTTCTTGATATCCTACCATTGAGGTATTAAATACAATTTCACAAATGGCTTCTTTGTCTGCTCCAAATCCATATCCTAAATATTCTTCTCCATCTTCTAGTACAATTTTTTTGTTGAATTCTTTCATATTAACCTCCATTCATATATGTTAAATTTGTATATTTTATAAATGATTGATATTTTAGTCATTCAGAAAATGTAAATTTTCTAGAATGCAAAAAAAAATAAGGAACAAAACTCCTTACTTAAAATGGAAATGAAAATAAAGCAACTATTAAGAAAACAGCTGAAATATTTATGCAATTAGTTTTTTTCAAATAGTTTTTCATTTTCTTGCTCCTTTTTATATTTTATATCTTTACTATTATACCAGAAACAATATACAGATTGCAACATTTTTTTATTATTTTTTACATATATGGGAACAACCTGTGCTCCCAACTAGGTTGCACAGGTTGTAAAAAAGTTTTACAATACCGTAATATCTCCGCTTATTGAGCGGGCATGTATCTTCACGGTTGCTTCGCCATTGGTCTTGTGACGATTACGCGTTACTCCAGTTGTACTTTTAGAGTCCACTTCAATATGACCTCTAATTTGCAACTGTACATCCGCATCCTTAGTGTTTATTTTTATGTTGCTTTCTTTGTCTATGTCTAGTGTATTAATGTCCACCAGACCATTATTGGTCTTAATACTCAGTTCGTCAGGTAAAACATTTCTAACCTTAACATTAGCAGAGCCCGTCCCTATTGAAAGGTACGGAATTGTTGTCGGAATCGCTATCTTCAATTCGACTTTTTCCACAACTTTTTTCTCTTGGAGCATAATTACCCGCTCCTCACCTCTTTTTTCACACTTAAGGATTACTTTAGAATCAGCTTTCCCTTGAAGCCACATCCTTATCCTGTTTGATTGTATCGGCTGCACCGATACTTTTACCTCCTTAGAGATAATAAGAAGCCTTTCAACTCCTTTCCCGGAAATCGATCTTTTGTAGTCTATCCGGTGTTCTTTGTTTTCTAAACTCTCTTTTCCCATAATTTTCATCCTTTCTTTTATTTTATTATTGTTTTAAATAATTTAGGAATTTTCTACTAAAGGTCATTGCCTATAGCATTGGGTAATATTATACCATTAAACACTCATAAATTCAAGTTTACTAGCCCTTCCACTTTCATTTTTCGCTTTGACATTTTATGTTAATAATTGTATAATAAATTTATGCAACTATGCATTAAGCCTGATATAGGCTTTATCCACGAATTGTGGAAAACCCCAAAAGGAGGTATATAAATAAATGGAAACTAAAAAAATCCAGAAAGTTATTGCAGAATTTACTGAGATTCCTGCAGAAATTGATATTCGATCAGACCGTATCATGGTTATGTTCGAATATGTTGTTCCCGATGAAGAAACCACAAAAAAAATTGAGACAGCTTTGTCTCAATTGGGTAAAGTAAAACCTTTACATTGTCGTGAATACGACATTATCTGTTGGTCTCTTTACCGGTAACAAAAGCCTCCTTACGGGGCTTTTATTTATACTTTTTATTTTTCTCTAATCACTACTTTCCCATTTACTTCCATAATAGAATCTTCATGAATAATTTCACCCACACTATCTACTATAATGGTTCCCGATTTTGGATTTTTGATAGATATAACATTTCCCTTGATGTCTGCATCTACTTCTGAATATTCAAATGCTAAATCTGTATCCTCCATTGTACAATTGATTAATTTTAAATTTTTACA
The DNA here is from genome assembly GCA_944389225.1 of uncultured Clostridia bacterium. Taxonomy (GTDB): domain Bacteria; phylum Bacillota; class Clostridia; order TANB77; family CAG-508; genus CAG-269. Next base: position 12,086 of record CALXLP010000031.1, read on the forward strand.
ATAACAAAGTGGTTGCGTTCCGATTATTTTACAATTTATCAATGTTAATCCATCTGAAAACAAAGCTAAATATTCTCCTTTTACAATAGAATCTTTAACTGTTACATTTTTACTGTGCCAAAAAGCATCTTTGGTATCTAACCTACAATTTTCAATTTCTAAATTCTCCACATATTGAAAAGAATATTTTCCTTGAAAATCTACGTTTTTTAATGTGATATTTTTACTATCCAAAAAAATATATTCAGATACAATTTTTGTGTCTTTCATTTGAACATCGTCACATTTCCAACCAAATTCTGGTGAAATAATTTCAGAATTCTTTATTTCTGTATGATTACATTCTCTTAACATTTTGATACCTTCTAGTTTACAATTATCAATCACACCATTATCAGAATACCCTATTGGTGCTCTAGTCTTTTCGTCAAATGTAGAACGAATTAATTCATACTTTTTAGCATGCCATAATGGATATCGTAATGAAAATCGACTATCCTCAACACGTATGTTTCTAGTTTCCTTTAAAACGGATTCTCCATCTTGTTTTCCTGCAAATACACAATTTTTTACTTCTGTATTTTTCAAATTATATAATGCTCTTTCTTCATCAAATGTTTTATTTTCTATTACACTTTCTATTTCCATATCCTAATCCTCCTGTTTCTATTATTCTTTTTTACAAATTGTTAGTTGTATCATACCATAAGAAAAAGAATTATTCTATATGTTTATATGCATAAAATAATTTGCTATTTCTTTCATTCTACTCATCTGATCCACTTTAAAAGGACATCTTGTATTACAATGTCCACATTGAATACAGTCTTTTGCTGTTTTTTCTAAGTTTTTGTAATGGTCTTTTACTAATATATCTCCTGCTTTTGACAAATCATAATATTTATTGATTAATCCAATGTCTAATCCCATTGGACAAGGCTCACAGTGATTACAATATACACATTTTCCAGTTGCTTCTGGTGGTGTGAATTCACTAATGATAAAGTAATCTTTTTCTTCATCGGTTGCTTTATTGAATTGTAAGATTTCTTCTAAATCTTCTTTTCCTCTGATTCCTGGAAGTACTGTCAATACGCCTGGTTTATCTAATGCATATTGTATACATTGCATTTTAGTAAGAGCTTTTCCAAATGGAGATGTTCTTTCATCTAATAATTGACCACTAGAAAATGCTTTCATAACAGAGATTCCAACACCTTCAGCTTCACATCTTCTATATAATTCTATTCTTTCATTGACACTACCATTGGCATATGTTCCTTGTTCATAGTCATATGCTGGATTGATACTAAACATCACCATATCAATTAATCCTGTATCTAATGCTTTATGTACTAATTCAGGTGTATGAGAAGAAATCCCTATATGTTTTACGATTCCTTTTTCTTTTAATTCTTTAATATAGTCTAGTATACCATTTTTTTGGTATGCATCCCAGTCACTTTCTTCATCTATACAATGAATAAATCCATAATCAATATAGTTTGTTTTTAATTGTTCCAATTGCCATGCAATTGATTTTTTTACTTTCTCCAAATTCGTTGTCCAACCATAACTTCCTGTTTCATAATTTGCTCCAAAATGAACTTGATATATAACTTTATCTCTCACACTTTCAAAAGCTTTTCCATAATACGGAAAACATTCTGCATCTCCACCTGCTAAATCAAAATAATTGATTCCATTATCAAATGCCATTTTTAAAGTTTCAATTCCTTCTTTTTCTCCTGCCTGTGAAATAGAACTAGCACCTAATCCTATAATACTAATTTTATCTCCTGTTCTACGATTTATTCTATATTCCATTCCAATCTTCTCCTCATTATTGCTTTTTACTTTTTATTATATAGGAAAAATCCACTTTTATCTTCAGTCTATATAGATTTTTTTCTATATGCATATTTACCTTATATCACTTAGAGTTTACTTTAAGTCAATAGTTTTTTATAAAATATATTATAAATTTTTTATTACTATAAAATAACTATATCTAAAAAAGTACCAATTATCTATATTTGGTACTTTTTTTATCTTTCTTTATTTATTCATAAATTTCTTTCCGCTACTCCATGCTTGTCCTACTTTTTCTCCAATTTTGTAATATCCGTTTTGATATTGGTCAAATACAAAAGCATTAATCTTCGTAGGGTCTACTTTTCCATTTTCATCTAAAACCTTTTCATCAGCTACAACATTTACGATTTCTCCTAAAACTCTGAAACCATAAGATTCATGTTGTAGTTCTGCTACTTTACATTCCAATGTAATTGGATATTCTTCAATAATTGGTGCATCTACTCTTGTACTTTTTGTAGCATGCATTCCTGTTCTTTCAAATTTATCTTCCATTGTATTTCCTGATGCTGTTCCAAAAAAGTCTGATTCTTCTAGATGGTCTACATCTGCTATACTTAATGTAAAGGCTTTTCTTTCTTTTATATTTTTAGCTGTTTTATGGCTTTCTGTAATATTTAACGCTACCATATTATTGTCACAAATACCTCCCCAAGCCATGTTCATAACATCTACCTTATCATTTTCTCCATATGTTGCAATCATTAATACTGGCATAGGAAATACATAAGGTTTTACACCTAAATCTTTTTTCATAGAAAATTCCTCCCATCTTGAGCAATTTATACTCTATAAAATTTAACACTCCCCTTTTATTATTTGCTTATATCTTATCATGTATTCTTTTATCTTACAATGAAAATATAGTTTATATTATATATTTTTCTCCTATATTTCTTTTTAAAATATCTATTGCTTGATTATGTCTTTCAATTTCTTATTTTCTTTTTCTAATTGTTTTAAACTCTTTTCAGGTGTGGGTAAATCTTCTGGCATTGTTCCGACCTGCTTCTTTAATAGCTTTTCTAACT
>CALXLP010000032.1 GCA_944389225.1 uncultured Clostridia bacterium
AAAAAGATGCCAAAATAAAAATTTTAAGCAAGATATATATAATGTAAGGCTTGTAAACTTAAAATAAAAGATTTTATAGTTTTTGTCAATATGAATTAAAAAATTTTTAAAAGAAATGCCAGAAAAAGAATTTTAAAGTAGATATATATAATGTAAGATAAAAATTCTTTAAAAGTTGGATAAAAATTTTAAAGAAAATGCCAAAATGATAAAAAGTGAATGGATATTATAAATGTAAAGAAATTTAAATATCAAAATTGAGGAGGAACAAATATGGATTTTAGAAATAGTATGGATAGTGCTTTTGGTATAGTTAGATATGATTTATATGATAAAAGGAATGAAATGGAAAATAAAATGATGAGAAAAAATTGGAGAAATAGTGATGGTTATTTAGAGATGGAGGCATATTGATGATTAAAAATATTATAGACAGAACTATTGAAGAAATAAAAAATTTGCTGGATAAAAGAAAAAAGTTTTAATAAAAATGCCAAAAGAGAAATTTTAAGCTGGATATATATAATGTAAAGATAAATAAGGAGATGATATAAATGTCTTTACCATGGTTTCCAAAAGGAATAGTAGTTTATTAAAAATATGAATAGGAGAAATGAAAGATGTTGGATATTATAGCGAAAAAAATAATTGTAAAAACGATAAAAGAAGCATTGAAATAATAAGGAGGAGTTATATATGAACAATGTTATTGAAGATTTTATTATAGGAGCAATAGTTGATACAGCATTGGATATGCTTTTTGAAGGAGAATAAATGATAGTTAAAAAAGATAAAATATGAGATGCCAACTAGATTTAAAGATTTGAAAAAAGTTTTAATAAAAATGCCAAAATAGGAAAATTGAGATGGATATATATAGTGTAGAAGAAAAAAGGAGATGAGATGGATGCTAGAATGGATTTTAAAAAGATTACCAATAAGAGATATTTAAAATAGTAAAGAGGTGATATAAATGAGTTTCTTAGATGATTTGGAAGATTTTTTAGAGGAATTAGAAGATATTATATATGAGTAAATACGAAATTGAATGAATAGATAAGAATTATATAAAAACAAAGGAGAAATTATTATGAGTATGGTAAATAAATGTGCAAATAGTGGAGTAATGAGTGCGGGAATACAGACAGTTAGTAGTGCGATAGATGTATGTAATGGTAAAAAAACAGTAGGAGAAGCAGCAGGAGATGTAGCAGTGGCAGGAGCAAAAGGAGCAGCAACGGCAGTGGCAACAGGAGTGATATGTTCAGTAACAGGATTGGCAGCAGCACCAGTAGCGATAGGGGGAATGGTATTAGGAGGACTTTATAAATTATTTAAATAAGCGATTATAAGAAAGGAAGTATGATAAGATGAAAAGTTTGAAAAAAGAAGAAGTGTTTAGATTAATGATAGAAGATATAAAAATAAAAAGGCGGCGAGTTTCTGAAATTGTGGATAGTATAGATTAAAATTTTGGAGGAATAAGTTATGTTTGATGAAGATATTGAAGATGCAATAATTGAATATGTAGTTGATGAAGTATGGGATGCTATTTTTGAAGATTGATAAATGAAGTGAGATTTTATAGAAGTTTAATGAGTTTATATATGAGGAGCGTTAATTATGAAAAACAATAAATACACAGAAGCAACAATTATGGCAAAAGAAGGTTATGAAGCTAAAGTAGGATTAGAAGCATTAAATCGCGCAGGTAGAAATATGCAGTTAAAAGGTCATGTTCATGAAATATTATTTAAAGACCAGTATAATTCAAATCCAATAAACATAATTCAAGGAAAAACAGCCGCACTTACGAAATCCCCAACAGCACAAATGAGAGATGTAGTTATGAAACAGGGAAATAAAGTAATTGGTCATGCTCAGTTAAAGGATACAGTAAGTAAATCAGGTGTAAGAAAAACTATAGAACAAATAAAAGCAGGTCATTACAATAAAACAGCAGTATATGGAACAAAAGAAACAGTAAAGAAAATTGGTAGTTCAGTAACACAGAAAGTAAAATCTACAGGAATTTCATCAAGTACGACAAAGAGAATAGCGGATAAAGCACTTGGCAATGCAGCGACATTAAATACAGTGACATCAGCTGTAAAAAGCGGTGGATCTGTAGGAGCAATAGCAGGAGCAGGTATAGAAGCAGTATCATCAGTAGTGGACGTATTCAATGGTAAAAAATCGGTGGACGAAGCAGTAGGCGATGTAGCAGTAGCGGGAATAAAAGGTGGAATTACAGGAGCAGCAGGAGCAGCGACAAGTACAGTAGCAGCGGGAGTGGCAGGTTCAGCAATAGGTGCAGCAATGACGACAACAGCAGGTGCGGCGGTAGCTTCAACGGCAATAGGTGCAGCAGCAATAGCAGTAGCTCCAGTGGCAGTAGGTTTTGCAGCAGCTAGTGCAGTATGTAGTTTTATAGGTAGTATTTTTGATGATTGATTGATATGAGGTAAAAAATAAGAAAGAAGGATGATAGTAAAAAGCCCGATAGTATTCAATAGAATATCGGGCTTTCCATATCATAATACATAAGTTGATTTAAGTATTGTTTTATACATATTTTTAATCATATGGTAAAAATTTTTCTAAAAATGCCAAAACAAAAGTTTTGGGATAGATATATATAATGTAAGATAAAAATTCTTGAAATTTTAGATAAAATTTTTGAATAAGATGCCAAAAAGAAGAAAAGTAAATAGATATTATAAGTGTAAAGGATTTGTAGATTAGAATTGAGGAGGAATAAATATGGAATTTAGAAATAGTATAGATGGCGCTTTTGGTAGAGTTAGATATGATTTATATGATAAAAGAAAAGAAATAGAATGTGAAATGATGAGAAAAAATTGGAGAAATAGTGATAATTATTTAAAAATGGGGGTATATTGATGATTAAAATTATTATAGATGTAACTATTGAAGGAATAAAAAAATTTATTAGATAAAATAAGAAAGAGGGTAGTATCTTTATAGATACTACCCGATGGGAATTTATTTTTAGTAAAGATGCCTAAATAAGTATTTTGAAATGGATATATGTAATGTAAGTTTAATAAAGAAAGGTTGATTGTTATATGTGTAAAATGTCTTTTAAAAATAATATTTGTGTTGTAGCCAAACGTTCAATTAAATTAAAAAATAAGCTCGATTTTTATTTACTTATTCCAGGGAGAGGATATGAATATGCGTTTACGAGAAAATACAAACGAATTTGTTATAATGCGTATAAATCACCAGTTATGTTAAATAAGGTTTTGCATGATAGAAGACCGAGTGTAGCATTAATGGATTTGAAAAAGTATTTTAATTATATGATGCCATATCTCGTAGAATATTTAGGATTAGAAAATTTTGTAATAAAAAATGATGTAAAAAAATACCGTTGGGCAGCATAGAGGAGATATTGTGATTTGATTTTTAGAAATATGTAATAATTATAGTTTTTGTTAGGAGGCTTTTTTATGGCAATGGAAAATTTAATTGTAGCAGGTTTGGATTTTGTAAGAAAAGAAGCTCCAATTTTAACAGAAAATGTATTGATTAGAGGGATAGAATGTATAACTATTTTAGCAGGAGTGTCTATAATATGTGATAAATATAGTGAGTTTTCTATAGAAGGAAAGATGGGTGATGATAAATCGGTTATAGCAAAAGGAAAACGGTAATTATAAAGGGAAAACGAGGAATAAAAATGGGGTGAAAAAAGCTCGGCATTTGTTTGGTACAGATGTCGAGCTAATAAAAATAATAAATTATTAATTTATGGATTTAAAATAAATTATCTTTTAAAGAGTTATTGATAAAAATTTTTATAATTAAAAGGATTTAGCGGTATTTGTATTGAAAAAGTAAATATTATAAAAGATAAATTATAAAAGTAATGAAATAAAGTATAACAAATTGAAAAATATTTTATACGCGAATGCTTGTATTTACCGCTCCCATGCCAATTGCTGTCTTTATGCCAATACCAGAAAGATGAGCAAATTCGGCTAATAGAAGGGCAATTTTTTGTGCCATATCATTTTTAGCGATACCTAAGCTATACAGACCGACAAATGCTGGTACACGAACACCTTCTAAAGAGAAAGGACGCATATTTAATTTATAATCAGCAACATATAAGTGTCGTTGCAAATTAGCTAAAACTGTTTTATCGTTTAAGAAATCTGTATTTGAAAGATAATTCCAGCGATTTAAAAGGCTAGATAAAAGAAAATGGATTTCAGGGAATATAATGTATTTACCTTGACTCTTGAAAGCTGTAGATGTAATGAAATTAAAATCTATGATTTTTATTTCTTCTGGATTGTTTGACAAAGAAAAATATTTTTTAGCTAATTTTTCATAAGTATTTTCATAGATTATTTCTTTACTTATAGTCGTAATATTTATTTGTTTATGGCGTAAAAAAACACTGTATGGCAAGTTTAATAGTGGAAGAATGATTTCATCATGGGCTTGCTGATTGAGCGTAGAGATACGCCAAATTAGACAATGTTGTTTTTTACTAAAAAAAATGTATTGACTATAAGGTCTTAAATTTTGTTTATGAAGATATGTTGCGTAATCATGGTCAATTCGTTCCATTAGTACACCTTGCATAATAGAACCTATAGCTTGGTTAAGTTTAATATGAGATGGTAGAGCAAATTTTATTTCTAAAGTTTTTAAACACATAATGTTCACGTCCTATATAATGATATATATTATTATATAGAGAAATTGTATATATAACAAATAAAAGGAGTAAATTTTTATGAGAAAAGTATTTTTATCTACAAGTTTAATATCTAAAATGGATCCTGAAAAACCTACAAAATATATTAGTGATGATTTTGAATTAAATTCAAAAAATTATCAATTTCCTCTTTCATATTTAATAGATGAAAATGTAGAAGATGGAGATAAGGTGGCAATTATAACAGCTGTAACTCAAACTGAAACACCTATGCAAAATTATGAAACATATAAGCAGGAGGTGTTGAAGATTGTAGAAAATAAAAATATTGATATTGAATTTATAGAAATAAAACAAGCTGTAGAATTTGATGCGTTAACGTTTAATCAATTTTTTAAAGAAGTAGCAAATTTAATACAAGATAATGATATTATTTTTACCGATATAACTTTTGGTATGAAATGTTATAGCATTAGTATGTTTATTGCCTTAGCCTATGTAACAAAAGCAGGCGTAAATGTCAATATGGATACTATTATTTATGCACAAAAATATTCTGGTAATAGAGAAGAAGGAATAACATCTAAGATATATGATTTGACAGGATTATTCTCTCTTAATACATTGGCTGGTAATGCAAGAACAGGGCAGAAGAAGGATTTAGATGAATTATTAGATTTTATTATTGATTGATGTCGTGCTGTTTTGTAACTTGTGATTAAGAGATTGAGGGTAATATTATGTGTACAAATAAACAAGGAAGAAAACCTCAAAGTATAGAGGAATTAGCATATGCAATAAAATTTGATTTTAACAATTATACGAAAAATAGGATAACTCAATTTAAAAGTGATTTAGCTGCAAAATTATTAAATATATTAAATTTAAATGATTTTACTAAAGATTATATAGGAATAGATAATAAAAATGTTAATAATGATAAAGATAAATTAAAAAAGGAAGATGAATTAGAAAATAATAATAGTAAGTTATTGACAGAAAGCTATAAATATGAAGAATATGACGGAATTGCTTTTACTAAAGCCTATAAATCAGCGTTAGAAAAATATGGAATGCTTGATGAAAAGACAGGGGAAAGAATTCCGTTTATTGTAATTTTTAGGTCACATTATAAATTTAAGAAGAGAGATATAAAAAAGGAAAAATTAAAGGAACGTAGCTATAAAGCAGAAGTAAAATTAAAAGCAGATGTTATAAAGTTATTTTTAGAACAGCAAATAAAAACATTAGGAAATAAAAAAATACCAAAGGATTTTAAATTTAGTTTTGAAAATGCTGTTGAATTTATAATGAGTTTGGACGCAGATAAGGAAAGTAAAGAAAATGTTATACAAAGATTAACAGATTTATATACAAATAGTTATATGAAACGCGTATCTGGATTAACTACAGAAGATGATGATGGAAATAAACAAGAAAACAATGAGTTTGAACAAACTGCTTTTGGTAATGATGTTGAAAAAGAACGCAACATTGATAAATTATGTTATTTGATAGATATATTGTTCAAAGAAATGGAAAATGATAGTTTAAAACAATATGCTCGGTATTATATAACTATGAAAATTATATTGAAGTATAAAATATTTGGAAATGATAATTGGGCGATAGATTATTATATAGATAAAGATTTAGAGAAATTTTATTATGAAAAATATAGTGATTATACAGATGAAAAGTATATCAAGATAATAATAGCTGAATATGTAGGCAAAGCATCGGATACGGTAAGAAAGAAAATTGATACAGTAAAAAAAATAATACAAAATGATTTGTTGAAAGTAGCTAGTAAAAATAATTAAGAGGGTGGCAAGGTGAGAAAAGATATTGCTATATTTGTCATGAGCACATTTAGAAATAAATTGGAAGACCGAAATAAATCTTTAATTGAATATAGTGATAAAAATGGTGATTTTAATGAAATTTGTGAGCATACAAATGAAGCGGCATTAAAATATATTTTTTGGAAATTAAATCAAGATAATAGAAATCTTTCTGATGCATTTTGTTTTTTAACAGATGAAGCGCAAAATGATTTTTTGCGCTTTAAAGATTTATTTGTAAAATATAATTTTAATATTAATGCAGTTCCATTATACAATAATGGAGATATAGTAGGTTCTTTTAAAAGTATTTGTGAAATGTTTGACGTTTTGCAAAGATATATTAGTGAAAATGAAGAAGTGGTTATTCATATTGATATAACGGGAGGGCCTCGTCACTCAGTTATGTTAATGTTAGCTCTTATTCAGATGATTAAATTCAGTGGTGCAAAAATAGGTTTGGTAATATATGCTAATGTTCTTCGTAAGAAAAATCAATTAGTTATGCAAAAAGGTATGATTGAAGATGTTGGCGATATTATGGATATGTTTACTTTGACAAGTGGAGCTGAAGAATTTGTTTCTATTGGTAATGTATCGCAAATACAGAAGTATTTTGAGTCTAAGGAAAAAATTTCATGGTGTTTAAATTGTCTTTTAGATTGTATGGAAGATTTCTCAGAAACGATAAGAATTTGTGGTAGTTATGATAGTATGATTGAAGTTTTAGCTCGATTAAGAGAGAGTATTAAAAATTATGATAATTTTTTAAAAGCGAATAAAGGCAGTCTTTGTGAACAAGAATTATTTTTTGCAAAATTATTACCTAAAATAAAGATTGAATATATGGATATTATGCCTGATGATAAAAAATCTGCGACACCAATACAAATTATTCGTTGGTGTGCTAAGCGAAAATTTTTGCAACAGGCTGTGGTGTTTTATACAGAATGGCTTCCAGATTATTTAATTAAAAGTAAATTAGTAGAAGTAACTAAAAAAGAAATAATTGATGAATGTGAAAAGGCAAAAATGGAATGGTCAAGTTGGCCTATATATTTGTTTAGAAGTTATGTAATACCGCAAAAAAAATCTGTACAGCAACAAGTAACAAGTATAAATATTACATCAGATAAATTAACTTATGAAGATTTACAAAAATTGCTAAAAAGTAATTTGTCAGCAAGTAATATATTGATAAAAGTAAAAAATAAAAATGAAAAATTTGAAGAATTTATAAGAAATGTAATTAAATTTGAGAAAAAAACATCGTGGTCAAATTTTTCGGGAAGAATAGAAGCATTAGATGAAGATAATCCTATAAAAGTTATATTAAAAAAATCAGCACCGAATAATATATCGTTTAAAGATTATTTAGATAAACGAATAGAGGCATTAAAAACTGCATCAGTATTAATATTGACCGCTTTAAAAAATGCAGGAAGAGCTCTTTCATGTGATTTATTTGATTTAGAATGTATGGATAAAAAAGAAAACAATGCTGAAGAAAAGGGTCAAAATAGGATAAAGGCATTTAAACAATTATTGAAATCAAATTCATTGAAAACTAAAATACCAGAAAATGATTTATTAGAGTTTATAGGTCAATATAGTGAATATGTTAATCAATGGCGCAACACATTTAGCCATGCAGTTAGTAAAGATTCAGATAAAGAAAAGAATATAAGTATAACTAAAGCTATATTAAATAGTATTGCTTTGATAGATGTAAAACAATAAAGGATGGTGTTAATATATGGCAAAAAAAGTTGGAGCGATTTTGTTAGATACACGTTCTATTCAAAAGTATGTGTTTTCTTGTAATAAATTGAAAACAAATGTAGGTGCATCTTATCTAGTTGATGGAATTTTTAATGATTTGATGCAAAATATAATTTTACCTAAATATAATTTAAAAATGCCCGATATTTCATGGAAAAAATCCGATGGTATACAAATAGTTAAAGATGATACCATTGAGGCTGAGATTGTCTATATCGGCGGCGGTAATATGCTGATATTGATAAATAAATTTCCAGAAGAAGACGATAATTTAAAGTTATGCCGTGATATTGTAAGTTCATGGTCTTTGGAAATATTAAAGAAAGCTCCAGGATTAAAAACAGGTGCTGCTATTGGTATGATGGATGTTAGTGAAGATGCTTTTAAAAACTCTTTAGATGATATGTATGTTCAATTAAAGCAAAATCAAAATACTGTTTTACCGCAAGTTGATTTACCGTATACAGGGCTTACTTTAGAATGTGATATCAGTGGAAAAACGGCGGATACTTTTGATTGGGTAGATAAGAAATGGATTGCTAAAGAAGTAAAAGCAAAAACAGAGGCGTACAAATATGCTTCAGAAAAAGTTCGTTATGAATATGGAGATATTTTGAATAATGAATATGATTTTGCTAGTGAACTAGAAAAAATAGGCTGTAAAGAGGGAGAAAGCTATATCAGTGTCATTCATATAGATGGCAATAATATGGGAGTAAAATTTAGTAAGTGTAAAGATTCACAAGAACGTAAAAAATTATCTTTAACTGTAGTTAAGATAGTTCAAAATGCTTTTCGTGAATTAATACAAAGTATTATTGATGAATATGACAGCAAAGCATATGATGAAGCTTTAGATAAACGCGATTTAATTGATGATAAAGGAAAAAAATTATTGCCTATAAGACCGATAATTATAGGTGGTGATGATATAACTTTTGTTTGTCCTGCTAGAGTGGGAATTGAATATGCAAAAAGATTTATTGAAGCAGTTAATAAACAAGATTTTTTAAATGATGAACAGTATAAACGGATGTCTAAAGAAATAAAAGAAGAAAAAAAAGACAATGAGTCAATGAAAATAAGTAAAACAATGAGTTGTTGTGGTGGTGTAGCTATTGTACCTTTGAAATACCCATTTTTTAGAGCATATCAGTTAGCTGAACATCTTTGTGGCTCAGCAAAAACAAAATCCAGACAAGATGATAGTAGCTTAATTGATTTTGCTATATTATACGGGGAAATGACGCCATCTCTTGAACAGTTATGTCGTTATCAATATGTTGCACCAGAAGGATATCTTCATTATGGACCATATTATATAAAGAAAAATAGTGATGAAGATATAGCTGATAAAAGTAGTATAAACGACTTATTATCATTAAAGGATAAGTTAAAAGCTAAAGTAGCTAATAATGAAATAAAAGATAAATTAAAAGATAAAGTAGCTAGTAATAAAATAAAAGAATTGCGTGATGTATTAACTAGAGATTTACATGCTCAAATACGATTTTTAGAAAATTGTGAGGGTGTTAGAGATATTATCAAAGAAGAATGTAATACAAAAGATATCGAGGCAAAAGCATTTTGGCAAAAGAAAGACGGGGAAGATGATTTAAAAACTCGTTATGTAGATGCTATAGAAATTATCGATTTTACTTTACCTAATAAGGAGGATTAAAAAATGAATACTTTTAAGGTAAAAATAATAACGAAATCTCCACTGCAACTAGGATATGGCAAAGCTGGTATAGTTATAGATACAGATGTTGTACATGATAGATATGGTATGCCTTATTTTCCAGCAAAGCGCTTTAAAGGTCTTTTATATGAAAGTGCATTAGAAATGGCTGAAATATTTAGTGAAAGAATTTTTACCAAAAATGATATAGATAAATTGTTTGGTCAAAGTGAAGATGGATACTCTCGATTATATATCAGTAATTTTTACTTGAAAAATTATGAAAAGATGTATTCTGATTGGCAATATTTAAATAATGAATATAGAGAATTTTTTACAACACAGAGTATATTGGATTTATATACAGATATAAGATATCAGACAACGATAAATAAAGAAACAGGAACAACAGTTGATGGTAGCTTGCATAATATGCGCATTATTGATGCAGGTGTAGAATTTTATAGTGAAATTACTTTAGAAGAAGATAGTGAAGTAAATCAGAAGATTTTAGTAATGGCATTAAAAAATTTAAGATTTGCAGGCTCTAAGCGTAATCGTGGCTGTGGTAAAATTGCCTGTATATTAATTAATGAGAAAGATTTACCGCGACAACTTTTTAAGGAAGTGATTTAAGTGAAGCAGATTGAATATTATATAGAAACATTAGCACCGATAATTTTTGCTGAACGAAATAACGATAGTACATTATATAACACTAAAAAATATATTGCAGGTTCTATTTTTCGTGGTATGCTTGCTGGAAAATTTATTAAGGATAAAAATTTAGGCAATGAAGCACATAAAAATAAAGATTTTTACAATATCTTTTTATCAGGAAAAGTAAGATTTTTACCAGCATATCCAATAGGTAAGACCATTGTAGATGATTTAGAGCCGTACATTTTACCACTTTCTTTGATGAAAAGTAAAGATGGAAAAAAGATAAGAGATATTTCTGATGGTGAAAAAATTCAAACTGGCTTTAAAAAGATGACAGGTTTTGCCTTAAAAAAAGACAATGAAATTTATAAAGTGAATGTTGATACTCAAATTGAATTTCATATGTCTCGTAATGGAGAAAAATCACGTATATTAGGCAGTAATAAAGACGGACAAGTATTTAATTATGAATATATAGAGCCATATCAATATTTTAAAGGTTATATTGTAGTTGATGATGATTTAGCAGATGATGTATATACTTATTTAAAAAAAGTAGCGGAAGATAATATATATATAGGTCGTTCTCGTAGTGTGCAATATGGTAAATGTAGTCTTAAAAAATTGAGCATAAACTCTATTGTTGGAAACGGCTTAAAGAACGGACAAAAGTATTATTTATATGCTTATACGCCGTATATACCAAATGAAGAATGGAATAGAGTAGATACTTTAGCTGAACATTTATGTGAACAGATAAATGAAAAATTATCTAAAGAAACAGTACAATTAAAAAAAGGAAAGCTGATTTATGCTACGACTGAAGAATATAGTGGATATGTAGGTGTATGGTACGTTCGTAGAGAGCGTAAAATGGCATTATCAGCAGGCTCTATGATTGAATTTGAAATAGATAATATTGATGATAATTTAGTAAAAAAACTTAATGATATATTATACGCTGGGTTAGGTGATAGAAGAGAAGAAGGCTTTGGTCAATTTAGATTAATGCAGCCAATGCAAAATTTAAATCTTAAAGAATTTGATGAAGATATAAAATCTAAGCCTGAAATTTGTAATGAAGTAAAAAAACAAGCTAAACAAATAATTAGACAGCGAATTTTTAAAGAAATAAAAAAACAAGCAGTATCTGATTTAGATAAGAGATGCAAGTTTAATGCTAAAAGTAAAACAACTTTAAATCGTATTGAAGCTTTAGTGAATAGTAATAAAACAAAACAGCAAATACAAAATGAGATAAAAGAGTTTAACAAGGCTGCTAAGGTAAATTTACGTCAAATGTTCTTAGATACAGATAATTTTTTAGAAATTTTGACAGAAGATAATAATGTAAAATTGCCATATAGTGGTATAGAATGGAAGGCAAAATTAGGATTAAATGATAAAAATCTGCAATTATTACAGGAAATGGAAAATGATTTAGGTAAAGATATATTTGTGATAGATGAAGATACTTTATATAAAGAATATTTCTTATGGTTCATACGTCATGCTAAAAAATTGATAAGTAAAAAAAATAAAGAAGTAGAATGAGGAGGATAAAGATAAGATGGATAAAAAAGAAGAAAAATCAGCAAAAATTATAAAAAAGATAATTTTTAATATACCAATGCAAACTTATTCTCCTTTAAGGATATCTTCTGGTATAGATGATGGCATCACTGATATCTTAGTTTTGAAAGATAAAAAGGGTAAAGCTTTTATTCCTGGAACATCAATAACAGGTGTATTGCGTGCCAGAATGAGTAGTATTTATAATCCTGAAGCAATAGATAGATTATTTGGTAGTATTGATGATGATGGCAATCAAAGTATGATAAATATCAGTGATATGATGTTAGAAAATGCCTATATTGTAAATCGTGATGGTATAAAAATTAATTCTTTTACAGGTGTCAGCGAGCAAGGTGCAAAATTCGATTTTGAAGCGATAGATAAGGGTGCTACAGGAAAATTGAATATAGAAGTAACCTTGCGAGAAGATAATTTATTAGAGAAAAATAAGCCAAATATATCTTATAGAAGTGAACATAAAAATTTAAATTTTGCTGTTAATGGTGATGTATATGAAGAGATGACAGCAACTTTAGCAGATATGTTAACTGAAGGAATAAGTGTAGGAGCTCTTACAACGAAAGGTTATGGCAAGATAAAAAGTATTGAACCTGTAAAAATGTATGTATTTGATTTTAAAAATGCACAAGATGCTATAAATTGGTGGCAATATTTAAATGATAAAACATTGCAAGAACCACTGTATATTGGTAATAGCTTAGTTTCTACAGTTAGTGAAAAAGATTTTGTGATGCAGATGGATTTTGCATTACAAAGCTCAATGATTATTCGTGATTATGATGTAGATGAACGTGATGAAGAGGATAATATAACAGCAGTACAGATGAAAAGCGGAGATGATTTTGAAATACCAGCTACGAGCATAAAAGGTGTATTAAAATCAAGAGCTTATAAAATTTTGATGAGTTTAAATCATCATGATGAACAAAAAACAGAAAAATTCCTTGATGCATTAATGGGCAAAGAGTCAGATAAAGATGACAAAAATGATAAAGGTAAAAAAAGTCGTATCTATATAGATGAAATATATGTAAAGCCTAATGTTTTGCACAGCAAGAAACAAAGTCGCAATCGCATTGACCGCTTTACAGGAGGAACAATTGATAGTGCGTTATTTACAGATAAGCCTATTTGGCAAACAGATAAATCAAAAGCAACTATCTCTATAAATTTGCGTGTACAAGATTGCGAGCAAAAAGAAGCTGGTTTAATGTTGTTGTTGATGAAAGACTTATGGCTGGGTAATTTATCTATTGGCGGAAATAAAGCGATAGGTAGAGGCGTATTAAAAGGCAAAAAATGTACTATACAATATGATGGAGAAAGCTTTTTAATTCAAGATGATGGCGAATTTAATGTAAGTGGCGATATGGATAAATTAGAATTATATGTTCAAAAATTGAGTGGTGAATGATAATGTGTGAAACAGAAAAATTAAAGAATTTTTTTGAAGAAGAAAATTATTTAGATACAGTAGAAAATAGATATTGTCATAGAAAAGATTATACAGACATAAATAATATACGTGAGTTTTTAAGTCAAAATGCAAAAAATAGTTATAAAGTGTTTTTACGTGCATTTAATGAAATAAAATTCGGCTACTATAATTTAGAAAACAGCGGAGAATTTAGCTTTCCTTATGGTGAAGAATTTGAGGAAAAGTATATAATTGAGATTCGTTTATTTAATGAAAATGAAGAAATTTTGTTACAAAAAAATGATGATATGAGTAGTTACAAAGCTAGAATTATCATAGATGATGTAGATAAAGATGTAAAAGATATACAAAAAATTATAACTGTAGATGATGCTTCCACTTTATTTGGCAAAAGAACTATAGATAATCGTATAAATGGTGATTTTGTAAAATTAAAAGAAAGTGGCAGAAAAATATCATTAACAATTCCATCAGAGCATAGAGCGGAATATTATGCACTTATCACACGTAGCTATATAACTTTTGATGAAAAAACAGGACAAGCAGGCATTAGTTATTATCGATATTTGGATATAAGACCGGAAGTAAAATAGTAAAGGAGGTTTTATTGATGGGAAGAGGAATTTCACTTGAAGAATGGCGAGAACAAAATGGTTATAAAGAAAAATATAATGAAGGTAATAGTTTTAAAATAGTAGAAGAAAAGAAAACAAAATATGTGGGAAATACTCCTTTAAAAAGAAATAATAATATTGAAAAAAGTAAAAATAAAGTAGTAAAAGCCCCGTCAACGAAAGTAAATAATAATTTTAGAAATAATAGTTATAATAAAAACATGAAAAGCCCAACAACACCGTATAATTTTGTTCCATTGAATGATGTAGTATTACATCCACCATTGTACGAATATGTAAAAGATTATACAGATAATAAAGATGTACAAAAAGGTTATAAAGAATTTTTATTAGATGGCAAAAAATATAGTGGATATTGCGAAGTGGATATAGAAAATATAACTCCACTGTATATTGGTGGAGCAGATAAAAAATTCTTTTCAGATGGAGAAAATCTCTGTATTCCTGGAAGTAGCTTGCGTGGTTGTTTAAAAAATCTTTTTAAGGTAATCACTAATGGCACTATGCGTGTAGATAAAGATAATCCAGATATTACAGATAAAATCCTCTATTTTAGAAATTTGGCAGGTAAAAAAGTAGACCCTACTAA
>CALXLP010000033.1 GCA_944389225.1 uncultured Clostridia bacterium
TTTTTTAGAATTTTTTTAGAACTGTTTTAGAACTATTTTTAGAACTCAAAAAATAATTTTAGAACTGTTAAAACTAGATTATCTATCTAATATGTATATTAAAATTATAGGAGCTTATTTTTTTATGATACAATTTATTATTGGTTTATTTATAGGGGCTAATATTAGCTTTTTTATATGCTATCTATCTTTTTATATATATAGATTGATAATTTTTTTTTTTTTTAGTATACTTTTTACATAGATAATATGTTCTATTTCAATAATATAATACACATCTACAATTTAAAGGAGAATGTTCTATGAAAAATAAGAAAAATATACTAATAATTGTATTTTTTTTAATATTACAAACTATAATTTATATTTTTGTTGCAAAAAATAAATCTTACCTACATATTGACGAAGCTTATTCTTTTGGCTTAACAAATTATGATAAAATTGAAATTCAAGATAATAAAGATTTTTATGATACTTGGCATTCTAAAGAATATTATGAAGATTATTTAGCTATACAAGAAGATGAAAAAGGTATTTATAAACCTGTATATGAAAATCAAAAAAATGATGTACACCCTCCTCTATATTACTTGTTACTTAGATTTTGTATGGAATTTTCAGTAGATCATGTTTCTATCTGGCCAGGAATAATTCTAAATATAATTATATATGCTTTTATTACAATTTTCATGTATTTAATTTTAAGAAAATTACTTAATAACGAAACTTCTTCAGAAATAAAAGCAATTACTTTAGCTTTTATTTCTTCTATTACATTAGCATCTTTAAGTACAGTAATAAATATTAGGATGTATGCTCTTTCGACACTCAATATAACTATAACCACTTTTTTACACATGAAATTATTCGAGAGCAATAAGGCAAATTTAAAATTATTAATGGCTATTACAATCAATTCACTTTGTGGTGTACTTACACATTACTATTATTTATTCTATTTAGTTGCCTTATATTTAATTTTTTTACATAAATATATTAAAGAAAAACGATTAAAACAATTACTATATTACACTTTATCATTACTTGCTGCAGGAGTATTATCTTTACTTATATTTCCTTATTCTATTCAACATATGTTCTTTGGGTACAGAGGACAGGGTGTAATTAGTAGTTTTAAAAATACATCCGAGATTTTTCCAAGTATCTTCATACAAATATGTAATATTAATCGTTTCATATTCAGTAACACATTACCTATTATTTTGATTGTAATGATTTTATTACTAATTTATAATAAAAAATACAAAAAAACTACTTTTAAAATTACTAGGCAATCAAGAGAAATGTTGAAAATAATCTATATACCTACTATTTTCTTTTTTTTAATAACTTCCATAGCATCTCCTTGGAAAGTTTTAAGATATTTTGCTCCTGTTTGTGGATTGATATTTATACTAATAATATTTTATTTATATAAACTAATGCAATTTACTATTAATAAAAAAATGTGTAATATATTAATCTCTATAATGCTTTGTATAATTTTAATTTCACCATTTGTCTTTAGTTTAAAGCCTGAACTTTTATATGATAATAAAAAAGAAATTGTACAACAAATGAGCAATGAATTAAATTTACCAACAATATATTGTTTTAATTCAAAAGCTAATGGATTTTTAAGTGATATTTTTATATTTTCAAAACTAAACGAATCTTACATAGCTAAAGATATACAATATACTGAATCTAATATAAAAGAAATAGTAAAAAATAAAAATATTTCTAAAGGTATACTTATTTTTATTAATGACGGTCAGAATAATCAGCTTATAATAGATACAATAAAACAATCTTTAAATCTAACAAACTGTGAGTATTTACAAAAACTAAGTTCTTGCGATGCTTATTACATACATTAATATATAAATCTATTATTTGTTCTACAAGATAGAACCTTTTTCTACAAATTAAACTTATTTATAATAGTGCAAAATTATTAAGCCATAATCAATATTATAATTTAGTTTGAATATGTTGAATTGTATGTAATATATTCAAATGTGTTTATCGCTTACATTTTTTGTAAAAAAATTGAAAAATTTGTAAAAAATGTTGACTGTTATGTAAAATTTTGGTAAAATCACAGATTGCATTTCTAGAAAGAAATGCAATCTGTGATTATTACTATGGGAGGACATTATCAATCTTTCTATGGTAATAATATAACTTGCTGTTGCTTTTATTTTGTATAGGTGAATCTGAAAGGAGCATTTATATGAATAAGATTAAAAAAGCAACTATGGCTCTCTGTCTCTCCATGGCTTTATTACTGGGACTGAGTGCAACAGCCTTTGCGGCTGAACCGGCAACTACAAAGTCGGTGACAGAAACAGTATCAGCATCGTCTGTCTCTCAACGTTCCAACAACTATGGATATGGTGTGGCAATTAATTCGTCAAGATGGACAACATTTGCAACTTCTACAACAGGATTTAACTGCTATGTGTATGTCTATTCTCTGAATGCGTACCCTGGTGCGACTACACATATTCGTATGCTTGGAAAAAATGGCAATGTTTTATGGACAGCATATGATGCAATGCCGTTTCGGAGCGAAAATAACTTCTGGTGTGGTCCCGATGTATACACCATTCAGGCAATGACTTCGGCGGGTGGTTCTAGTATCTACTCTCATCAGGGTCAGCCTAACAATTAGGAGTAACTTTATAACTTATTAACATGTGAATAGCATCTATATAAAATGATGCAACAGCAAGGGGAAAAGGTGTTCTTTCTTAGGACACCTTATTCTATATTATAATTTCTATGAAATCTAAAAGCACTCCATGGACTGCTTTTTATTCTGATTGCTTCAATGTATAATTAACATTAAAAGCTTCCTCAAAAAAATCTAAGTTAAAGACATCCTTAAAATTTGAAATACACTTACACTCTAGATTATACCCTAATGGCATTAAGTCGCGAAATATACGATTTATAACATAGCCTAAGTTATTGTTAGCATGTGGCAATCTTATAATAAAGGTAATATTTTCTATATTGGTATTTTGTATCTCTTTTAAAATAATCTATGAATTAGATATATTTTGAAAGCTAATCACAGGTAAATTTAAGCCATCTCTTATAAGATACCCTAATATAAAGCTATCAGTTAATATCACATTTGTTGTATCTGCAGATATATTACCTCGCTTAATATAATTTTTAGTAGCTGTACAATAGACATTATCTTCACCTGACCATTTTACTAAAAGATTTCAACAATTAGCTATCGGAAAAGCTTTAAAGAAAATAAGATTACATGACCTTAGACATAGTGTTGGAAGTTTATTAGCATCTAAGAATATTAACTTAAGACAAATACAAGACTTTTTAGGACATGGAAGTATAAAATCCACTGAAAGATATTCTCATTTACAATATGAAAGTAAAGAAAATTCTATTGATGTTTTAGAAAGTAGTATTTTTTCATAAAAAAAGTATTTACTTATTCGCACTTAAGTAAATACCAAATTAAAATATAAAATTATTAAATTTTTTTTAGAATTTTTTTAGAACTTTTTTAGAACTACACTTTTGTCAAGAGAACTGCTGTTTGGAGGTGCCACCCGGATTCGAACCGGGGATCAGAGTTTTGCAGACTCGTGCCTTACCACTTGGCTATGGCACCAAGTCTTACAGCCTCAAGACTTTTGTGGAGCAGGTAACGAGAATCGAACTCGTAACTAATCCTTGGCAAGGATTCATTTTACCACTAAACTATACCTGCAAAAAATGTGTAATTCTAAAATAAAGTCGTTGCCTTGGCAAGGCAGCGCTCTATCAACTGAGCTATTCCCGCATTTTGCAAATAATATAATAACAAATATATTAATAAAAGTCAAGACTTTTTTCAAATCTCATCCATCGAACAGATAAATTTATAAGAAATTGCTAAAAGTTGCCAAAAAGGCACATCCCTTTTGGCAACTTCTGACAATTTAATCTCCTATAGGAGCATAATCATCTGTAACAATTGGTTTATCACTCGTAAAATCGTTTACTTCATTACTTAATAATTCTTTGTATTCTTCTTCTTTGTCAGTATTTATATTTCCATTTCCTTTAATACCTACTAAAATTAGGTTTTGTTCTTCATTATTTGCACGATTTGGATTTACTTTAAATACTTTTACATCATCAAATATAGCTTTATATGTGCTATATTCATATTTAATAAAGTCTGTATCCTCACCTTCAAGTGATGATATAATATTGGTTATAACTGTTCCATTTTCGTTTAAACTGTCATATACTTTTTGCATAGCTTCATAGGTTGTTAATTCAAATGGAGCATTTAATCCTTTAAATGCATCGATAAAAACTGTATCATATTTTTTTTCATTATAATTTAAATAACTTCTTCCATCTTGTGTAATTAATCCTAAATTTGGATTGTTCTTATCTAATCCAAATTCTTCTTCTGCAATCTGTGTCATAGTTTCGTCAATTTCTACAACATCAATTGTTTTATTTTCATATTTTTTCAAATAATGCATTGGATAAGTGTATGCTGCTCCACCTATCATCAATGCATTATTTGCTTCTTTATCATAATATTCAAATAAATCATAATAGTATAAATATGTTGCTCCCATTTCGCCAGTTTCTTGGTTTATATAAGATTCTAAACCTGTATCTACTTGTAATGTTTTGTATGTATTTTCCCCTACATTCAAGTTTGTCACCCATATTCTACTATATTCAGAATCAACATCTCTTGTTGTTTCAGGGTTTCTGAGTTGAAATAGATATCCTCCTAATATATTCAAACCAATAATAATCAATAATTCTATTATCATTAAAATATAATATTTCCTATCTTTTTTGTTAAATAGATATGCAGATAATATCCATAATAAAATGGAACAACCTAATATAATATTTCTAACACCTAAATTTGGTATTAGTATAAATCCTGCAAAAAAAGTACCAAAAATACTTCCTATTGTTGATAATGAAGATATTTTTCCTGATGTTGCACCTATGTGATCCATACTATTATTTTTTATCTTCACCGCTATTGGAGATACGGTTGCTAACAAGAAACTTGGTATTCCAAAAGTAACTGTTGCACATATGATAGCAACAAAAATTAAGTTACTTGAAAGTTGTGATAATACATCTATAACTACAACTTCTAATATTGGTATAATACTTGTTGCAATAGCAGATATTAATAAATAGTTAGATAAAATCTTTATATCATTTTCTTTATTTTTATCTGCCATTTTTCCACCAAACCAGTAGCCTATACTCATACTGATTAACATGATTCCAATAATGGTAGTCCATATCAAATTAGAACTTCCTACATATGGTGATAATACTCTTGCAGCGATTAGTTCTAACATCATGGTTAATGCACCACTTAAAAATACAGTTATTTCTAGTGAATATTTCTTCATATTTTATCCTCTTTTTAATTTATTTTTTCTTACTTGTTTTTTTAGTTGTTCCTTTTGTTTTTCTTGTTTTCTTTTTTGTTGTATTTGTTTTTTCAAATTCCGCTTTTTCTTCTGGATTCCATTCTTCTCCCACTTTTGGTTGATTCCATGAAATATAATCACATGATTTTGGATTATTCTCACAAATATAATATTTTCTTCCTCTTTTTGTTTTTCTAACTTGTACAGTTGCACCACATTTAGGACATGGTACATCGATGGTTTCTATGATTGGTTTTGCGTTCTTACATTCAGGATATCCTGGACATGCTAAGAATTTTCCATATCTTCCATATTTATATACCATCATTCTTCCACATTTTTCACATTTGACATCTGATACTTCATCAACCATTTCCACATGTTCTAATTCTTTTTCTACTTTTTCTACTTCTTCTTCAAATGGTCCATAAAATTCTCGAATCATTTTCTTCCATTTTTCATGTCCTTCTGCAATCTCGTCAAATTCATCTTCTATTTTAGCTGTAAATTCTACATTAATAACATCTGAAAAATTCTCTGTTAATAGTTTATTTACCACTTTTCCTAATTCTGTTGGATATAACTGTTTCTTTTCTTTTTCTATATATCTTCTTTCTAAAATCGTTGTAATTGTTGGTGAGTATGTACTAGGTCTTCCAATCCCTTTTTCTTCCAAAGCCTTTACCAAACTTGCCTCTGTATATCTTGGTGGTGGTTCTGTAAAACTTTGTTTTGGATTCAATTTTTTTAGTTTTACTTCTTGATTTTCTTCAAGTTCTGGAAGCATACCTTCTTCTTCTTTTTCTTCTTTATCCGTGCTTTCAACATATAAAGTCATAAATCCTTTAAATTTTAATACTTGTCCATTTGCTTTAAAGTCATAAGCATTTGCCTTAATATTAACATTCATAGTGTCGTAAACTGCTGGTGCCATTTGACTTGCTAAAAATCGATTATATACTAATTTATATAATTTATATTGATCATTTGTTAAACTGTCTTTTATGCTATCTGGCTCTATATCAATATATGTTGGTCTAATTGCCTCATGTGCATCTTGTGCATCTTTTTTTGTTTTATAATATCGATTTTCATAATAGTTTTCACCATATAATTTTGTAATCTGCGTTTTAGCAACACTTCTTGCTTCTTCAGATATTCTTGTTGAGTCAGTTCTCATATAGGTAATTAATCCGACTGTTCCTTTTTCAGGAATTTTTACACCTTCATATAATCCTTGTGCGATAGACATTGTTTTCTTTAATGTAAATCCTAATTTTCTTGAAGCTTCTTGTTGCATTGTACTTGTTGTAAATGGTGGTGCAGGTGTTCTTTTTTTCTCACCTTTTTTCACTTCACTAACAATATATTTTGCATCTTTGATATTATCTAAAATTTCTTGGACCTCATCATTTGAATGGATTTCTAATTTTTTACCATCTTTTCCATAAAAATGTGCTTCAAATTCTTTTTTTGTTTTGATATCTTCTAAATCTGCATAGATATTCCAATATTCTTCTGGAACAAATTTCTCAATTTCATTTTCTCTATCTACAATTAGTTTAACTGCAACAGATTGCACTCTTCCCGCAGATAATCCTCTTCTAACTTTTTTCCATAATACAGGACTAATCTTATACCCCACAATTCTGTCTAATACTCTTCTTGCTTGTTGGGCATCTACTAAATTAATATCAATATCTCTTGGTTCCTTAATTGCTTTTTGTACAGCATTTTTCGTAATCTCATTAAATGTTACTCTTACAATCTTATCTTTTTCATCTTCTAATATTTTTGCTAAATGCCATGCAATTGCTTCTCCTTCACGGTCAGGGTCAGTTGCGATATATATTTTTTTTGCTTGTTTTGCATCTTTTTTTAGAGATTTTATTAAATCCCCTTTTCCTCTAATATTTATGTACTCTGGTTCAAAATCATGTTCTATGTCGATTCCCATTTTTGATTTTGGCAAATCTCTGATATGTCCCATTGATGCAACAACCTTTGTACTGCCACCTAAAAATTTTTTTATCGTATTTGCTTTTGCTGGTGACTCTACGATAATTAATTTATCAGCCATTCAGACTTCCTCCATTTATTTTTTCAAATATTCTTATTTCATATATAGTATTCTAGCTTAAAAGAAGATATTTTGCAAGTTTTTTATAAATTTTATCAAAATGGGAAATGGGACAATTGGGGACGTTTCTGTTTGGACATTTAAAATAAGTAAAGATATATAAAGATAAAAGTACTGTAATTAAAATATATAAAATAATCAATATAAATAGAAAAAGTAAAAACTAATTACATTTATCACATTGAAATAAACATATTATTTTCAAAAAATGTCCAAACAGAAACGTCCCCAATTGTCCCATTTCCCATTCTAGAATAATTCTTTACTTAAATCTGCTAAAACATCTTCCACACCAATAGGTGTTACTTCATTTTCTTTAAACAATCTTAATATTTTTTCTACCTTTTGTTCATCATTTGATAAATATGTTATCTCTTTATTTTCTATTTTGGTATTATTTGGTATATACTCTGTTTTTACAACTGCTATACCAAATTTTGCATTTTCTTTTTTAATAAATTGGTCCTCATTTATCTTTTTATAATATTCTAATTTTATTGGATATTGGATTCCAGCCTCCATTAATTTCTCTTTTTCTATAAATTTTCCACCAAAAAAAGTTCTCATAATTCATCTCCCTTTCTCTTTCGTACTTTTCCATAATACTATGAAGGAACTGAGTTTGCAAGAACTTTTCGTCGCATTATTTTACATATTTCTACCGTTTTTTATTTTCTTTTTACTTTTTCGATTTAATACGCACATAGCCTATCTTCTTAAGTCATTTAACCTCTTTTTCTTTTCAAAATTCGATGGATTTAGACATTTGTTTTATTTTATAATATATATAATTTATAAACTGGATTTTTCAATTCCACTTTTCAATTATTCTATTTAAAAATAGTAGTAATTTCTTTTATTTTCATTACTACTATTTCTCTTTTATAAATTTCTTTTTGTTATTTCTGATATAGTATTAGTTATTTTCTTCTTCATTTCCTGATTGTTTTAAACGTAAATATCCTAATTCTTCCCAGCTATTATATGCCAAATTTAATCTGAAAACTAATTTAGGTTTAGGGCCTGCTCTGTTTTTATCTACAACACAAGCATAATATCTAACATCTGGATCTTCGAATTTTTCTAAATCATAAAATTGGGTATCTACTTCTTTTAGAGAATATTCATATTCTTGCAAATGATCTCTATTAATTTGTTTGATTAAGCATAGAGTATCTAATACCTCTTTTACTGTTCTACTAACTGCTAAATCATTAACATCTAGATTAATTGGTAAAGTGGCTGCTTCTGCTAATTGTAATGAAGAACAGATAAAGATTTCAAAGTTTTGCGCAATATTTGATAAAATGGTTGCTGTTTTTTTAATTTCTTCTGGATTACCAATATTCGCTGTATCTGTTTTTAGTGTATCATAAAATACATATTCTATCTTTTCTTTATAATAATAATTCATAATAACTTTTTTTAGTTCATCATTGGTATGGTCTGTTATATTCATAAAATAGATAGAATTATTAATTTCTTTATTAATCCAATCTGTTATCTTAATAACTTGATTAAATTGAGTAGATTCTTTTTCTAATCTTTTTACAAAATCTTTTTGGCTTTCATTTTTCTCTCTTAAAACATGTCCTTGTTCATCTACTTTCACTTTTTTAGGATCATCTGCTTTAAATTGTAATGCTAGAATTTCATTTTCTGTAATACTTACTTTTTGTCCATGTATCTTTTGAATTTCTGGATTATTAACAATAGTTGTAATTAAACATAGTTTCATTTTTTCTTCTGACATCTCATTTGAAATAATTAAAACCTTTTTCTTATTAACAAATGCCGTATATGCTGCTAAACAAATTGCAAATCTACTTTTTCCTGAGTTAGATGGCATAGCATATGCCATTGTTTCTCCTTTTCTGATTCCTTTAAATACTTGTGTTAATATTGGAAATGGTAATGGTAATCCATTAGCTAAGTTATTAGAACCTTCTTCAATAAAACTTGTTAGATTTTTATTCAAAACCGTTTGTTTAAATTTATCTGTTACAGTTACTTGATTAATTGCTGCTTCTACTTCTTCTACTGACATTTGGTCATATAACTCATAGTTAATAATTTCAACAATTTTATCTTGTATATTTTTTACTGGATTTGTTAGATAGGCTCTTCTTAATGTAAACAATTTCTTTAAGTCTGTGTAAACTTTTTCCATGTCATAGTTTTTGTCTCTTACATTTTTCTTTAATTCATTCTTAAATTTATAAACTTCTTCTGAATCTTTAGAAAAGTTAAATCCATCTTTTGCTATTTCTGGAGTATATTTTCCACCTTCTGTAAATAATACACTTTTATATACATTTAATATCTCATCATCTTCAAAATAACATTCTCTATATACATAATAATATCTAGAAATAGATTTAGGATTTTCTAACAATAATCCCATATATATACGTTCTAATTCCGGATTTTTTAATTTAGCGGGAAACATTCCTTCTTCGTTTTCTTCTACAACATTTTCTTCTTCTTCCTCTAATTTTTTCTTATCTTCCTCATTTAATTCTTTTAATTTTGCCAATGCCTCTTTATATTCCCCTGCTTGAACCGCTAACTTGATTTCTGTTATTTTTTTTCTATTATCTTCCGTTACTGGTATTTGATTAATGATTTCATATAGTTTTCTTTCTGTTTCATTTACCATTTTTTGCCTCCTATTTTATTAAAATTTTTACTTCCTTATTGTTCACAAGTTCTTTAAATTTTATAGCATCTTCCTTATCTCCCACAATGCTTCCATAATGTGTTGGTATAACTACTTTTGCTTTTATCCTATTTGCTAAGTCTGCTGCTTCTTGATAATCCATTGTATAAGTTCCTCCAATTGGAATAAAAGCCTCATCACATTCTATATTTTGAATTTCTTCTATATTATCTGTATCTCCTGCTATGTAATATGTTTTATGATTTACTTCAATAATATATCCTACCCATTTATTTTCCTTTGGATGGAATGCTTTATTCACATTATATGCATATGTTGTTTTAAAATCTAGACCAGGTATATGATAATGTTCATTTGGTACCACTGCAAATACATTTTCTTTACCAAATAATTTTTGTGCTTGTTCTTTTATATCCTCTGTAACGATAAATAATGTGCTTTCTTTTTTTACTTTTTCAATATCCTCTGGTGAAAAATGGTCATAATGAGAATGTGTAAAAAATATATAATCTGCATCATGATATTCTTTATTTATTTTATAAGGGTCTATATAGATAATAACATCTTCTGTTATTTTTATACTATTATGACATAATACTTCTACCATATTTTACCTCCCAATTTTTATATCCTAATTTGTTTTTGTTCTAATTTATTTTTTCTTAGTATATGTATTTGTTACCGTTACTATATCACACTTTTTTCTTATGAACAACTGTGATATGATTAAAATTTTTATTTTTTTATAGAAGAATATATGATAGATAAAAATAAGAAGAAATTTTTATTTATCTTTCTTCTTATTTTTCATCTTCTTTTCTAAATTTTATTAAATTTTCTACACCCATTTTTCCTGCTCTGGTAATTAAATTATATCCATATTTTTCTTTTAATTTATCAATTGTTTTGTCCAATTTTTCTTGTTTCTCATTTTTTGCAACATCATTAAATAATGATATTTGCATTTCCTCTGTATCTGTTAAATCATCTACTCTAACACCAATCAATCTAATAGGTGTTCCCTTTCTATACATTTGCTCTAATAATTCTTTTGCAACTTCTAAAATTTCCTTCGTACTTGCCGTTGCATTTGGTAATTTTTTTTGATGAGAAGTATCTACAAAATCTTTTGTTCTTAATTGTACATTAACAACTCTTGCTAGCATTTTTTGTTTTCTTAGTCTATAAGTTACTTGTTCTGTTAGAGCTAATAATATTTCTTCTAGTTTATCTATATTTGAAATATCCTCTGGTAATGTAACAGAATTTCCAATTCCTTTTGGTTTTTCTTTTTGGTATTTTACTTCGGAATTATCAATTCCATTAGCATATTCCCACATCATGGTTCCATGTTTTCCAAATTTATCTTGTAAAATTTTCTTATTCGTTTTCGCTAAATCCCCAATCGTCTTTATTTGCATATTATATAACTTAGGGACCGTTCTTTTTCCAAGCATAAACAACTCTGATACCGGAAGTGTCCACATTTTGCTTGGTATCTCCTCTTTAAAAAGGGTATGCACTCTATCTGGTTTCGTAAAATCAGATGCCATTTTAGCTAACAATTTATTATGTGCTACTCCCACATTTACTGTAAAACCTAATTCTTCTTTTACTCTTCGATTAATTTCTTTACCTTTATTTAATAAAGTATCATTCATTAAATAATGTGTCATATCTAAAAAACATTCATCAATACTAAATCTTTCAATTTTATCTGTATATTCTAATAACAATTGATATAACTGATTAGAATAATATCTATATATCTTAAAATTTGATGGAAATACTTTTAGTCCTGGACATTTGATTCTTGCTTGATAAATGGTTTCCGCTGTTTTCACACCACATTCTTTTGCCTTCATACTTTTTGCCAGAACAATTCCTGATCTTTTCGATTCATCTCCTCCAATAACGGCTGGTATTTCTCTTATATCTATTTCACTTCCATGTTTCAACATATCTAATGCTGTCCAACTTAAAAAAGCATTATTGACGTCTACATGTAATATTTGACGTTCCATATCATCACCAATTAAATTATAGAATGTATGTTTGGTTTTGTCAATGTTTTATTTTTATAAATTTTTACTTTTATTTTTATACATTTCGGTATATAATATTTTTGTTAAACTTAATAGATAAAATTTTATAAGATACATAGGAGGTAATGATTTTGAATAAACTTGTCATTGTTGGTTGTGGGAATGTTGGAATGGCATATGCCTATTCTTTATTAAATCAATGTTTAAATATAAATGAATTGGTTTTAATTGATGTAGATAAAGAAAAATTATTTGGTAAAGTTGCTGACTTAAATCATAGTGTCTATAATTTAAATACTTCGACAAAAGTTATTTTAGGTAATTATTCTGATTGTCAAGATGCTGATATTATTTGTATAACAGCTGGTCCTAGTCAATCTGCATTAAAAAGTTCTAGAATGGAAGACTTGCATAAAGCAAATACAATCCTAAAAGGTATTGTTTCTGAAATTAATAAAACGAACTTTTCTGGGATTTATTTAATTGCAACAAATCCTTTAGATGTTATGACATATGTAACATGGAAATATGCAAATTGTAGTCCTCAAAAAGTAATTGGTTCTGGAACACTTCTAGATACTGCTAGATTGCGTTACATTTTATCTGAAAAATATCATAAACCTATTACAGAAATGACTGGTCTTGTTCTTGGTGAACATGGAGATAGTCAATTTATTCCTTGGTCTACGGTTAATGTGGAAAAACTACCTGAGTCAGAAATGACAAACATTGAAAATGCCGTTAAAAAAGCTGGTTTTGATGTATCAAGATCACAAGGTTTTACTTCATATGGAATTGCTTCTGCTTTAAGTAGAATTACCAGAGCAATCATTTTTGATGAAAAAGTATGTTTACCTGTATGTTCTTATCTTGAAGATTATGGTATTTTTACAAGTACACCTTCTATCATTGGAAAAGATGGTATTGAAAAATCTAATACATTAGATTTAGAAAATAGAGAAAAATCAAGATTGGAAAATTCTATACAGGTTATTAAAACAGCTATTGGAAATTTGTAAGGTAAGTATGTATAATGAAATCAAAGATTTCGGCACATAAAGAGAAAACTAAGTGAAATTTATTCTCCACCTAGTTTTCTTTTTTGTGCCATATATGCAAATTTACTAATGATGTTTGCTGGCAAAATCTTTGCTCCAAACCTTGCAATTTTTACATCAATTCCTGGAACGATATAAAATTTACCCTTTTCTAATTTTCGAATGGCGTATTTTGCTACATCCATACTATTTGCTTCTCTTAAATGAAAATCTACATTGGCTACTTTATTAAAATTCGTTTTCACTGGTCCAGGACATAATATACTAATTTGTACTTTAGAATGTTCTTTTTTTAATTCTTCTCGAATTCCCTCTGATAATTTTACTACGTAATTTTTTGTTGCATAATATGTCGCCATTAATGGTCCTGGCATAAATCCTGCAATAGATGCTACATTTAATATTTTTCCACTATTTTTTTCTTTCATATCTGTTAAATACAGCTTTGTTAATATGTGATAAGCAATAATATTGGTTTTTATCATATTGATATCTTTTTCTAAACTGGTTTTTGTAAAGTTTCCACAATCTCCAAATCCTGCATTATTGATTAAGATATCCACATTTTGTACCTGATTGTGGATTTCTTTGCAATTTTCTTCTAAACTTAAATCTTTAGATATGATTTCTACTTTTGTATCCTTTTCTAGTTCTTTTTTGATTTCTTCTAATTTATTAACATTTCTTGCAACTAAGACTAATTCATCTGCTTTTTTAGCCAATACCCTTACCATGTCTTTTCCAATTCCTGATGATGCCCCTGTGATTAAAACTTTCATATACATACCTCTTATATTTTATTATTCGTATTTTTTCCTATTTTATTATA
>CALXLP010000034.1 GCA_944389225.1 uncultured Clostridia bacterium
TTTAAAGTATGGTTTTCTGGATTACTTATCTCTACAGTGTGTATTTCTTTTATGTTTTCTTCTACAAATTCACTTAGGATTACTGTATCGATTTTATCTTGCGTTTCTTCTTCTTCTGCAGGTCTAAATATATCTATGTATGTAGATATTAAATCTGCTGTTTTTAAAGTTATTTTCCAGTTCTGTTTTAATTTGTTTTCGTAAGTATAATTTTTTTCTTTAACTGCAAATTTTCCCTCTGTATAAAAAGAAGGCGTTTGTATTTCTACAATGTCTCCTATTTTTAAATCTGGATTTTTATCAAATTCTAATTCTACAGAATTTATAATGTTAGAATTTTGTGTCATTAAGCTTCTTGCATAGCTTATTAGTTTGTCTAATGTTGTCCATTTTTCCTTATAATCAATTGTTCTTTCTATTTGTCCACTATCCGAAACAATTCCTTTTTGATTTTCTATTTCTTTTGTGTAGGCAAATCTCATAGTAGTATATCTTAATCCTGTATCGCTACGCATCCCTACTATTTCTGCATTATCTTCTCCATTCCATTTAAACCCTGTTATTAAATTACTAAAAAAGCTATCTCTTTGTAATACTATTTTTCCTTCTTCTTCTCCGTCATCATTAAATGTTATATCACTACTTATTGTGTATTTATCATAGTCTTCGCCTGTCGTGCCTTCATTTATCTCTACAGAGAAAATTTTATCTGTTCCATTTTCTTTTATAGTTAATTGTAATGCATAATACACACTTGCTGTAGAATTTACATTCTGCTCATTTTCTTTTATAATGTCCCTTAAAGTTGCTTCGTCTATTATTATTGGATTATTAAATGTTACACTATCTCCGCTTCTTTAATATTTTTCCCATTGTCAATAACGGAAAATCTCCATCATTGTATGGAATATCCGGATTTAGAATATTGTTATCTTGGCTGTAAATTAGCCTTACATTTTTAAAATTTATAATATTAGAATAATCTATATTTTCTATAGTAGGATTTATTGCTAATAATCCTATTTCTTCATAATTAGTTTTTTCATCTATTGTTTTTACTGTGGGTTGTCCAAATAAATAGTCTATAGAATTAACATATATTTTTCTATTTGCATCTATAAACCAAAATGTATTTGTTTTAAAGCATACATTATTCATTGCATTTTCTATTGTTTCTAAAACAAAGTTTGTTGTTATTTCTCCATCTTCTATATTAAAAGCTTCTATTTCAAACCCATCATCTAGTAAGGGTTGCAGTATCCTTCTTATTGCTTCTTTTTTTGTATATGTTCCAATTAAAGATACTGTCCTTAATGTTGCCATTTTTAGAGGAGATAATAAGGTTAAACTTAATTCTCTATATCCTTTTTTCTTTTTAGTTATAAAATTAGGTTTTGCTGTTTCTACATATCCTGTAAAAATAACTTTACTATTTTGTATTATTTCTACTTTTTGGTATTTAAAAGGGATATCCTCTTTAGAATATCCCGTAAAATCTATTGTTATATCATTAAAAGTTACTTCATTGTTAGATTCTTTAAAGCCACAACTATCTATTATTTTAAATGTTTTATTGTTATATTTTAGTCTTATCATACAACTCCTGCTCCTTTTAATGTTTTTGTCACACTTGGTGTTACCATTCTTCCTACTTTTGTGCTATCCATGTATATATCGCTTGGATTCATTGTTATGTTTGCTGTAAATATTCTATTGTTTGTTGCTGTTGTACTTAAGTTAGTACTTAATTTTTGTGTTTCGAAATTTACGGCATTTTTCATTCGTTTGTATACTTTGCTTAAATTATCATTGAATCCTTCCCCTATTCCTAATGCCATATATTTTCCAATTTCATTTTTAAACACTTTTGATGGAGAATGTATCCCTAAAACTCCTTTTACTCCATCAACAATGCCTCCAACAAAGCTTCCAACTTTGTCCTTTATCCAATTTCCCATTCCAGCAATGCCATTCCATAAGCCTTCTACTATGTTTTTGCCTATTTCTAAAACCTTGCCTGGCAATTCTTTTATTGTATTCACTATTTTATCAACTAAATCTAAAGCTGCTGTTTTCCCTTTTTTAGCCATATCTTTTCCCCAATTAACTATATTGTTAATTGTACTTGTAAGCCATTCCCATATCCTACCTGGCAATTTACTAAACCAATCTATTATACTATTGATTGTATTTGAAATCCAAGTAGTTGCTGTATTCCATACGTTTTGTCCCCAACTACCAATTTTGTTTGCTGTATCAACCAGCCAGTTCCATATTTTGCCGTGGTAATTGCGCAAACCAGTCTATTATGCCCTGTATAATTTTTGGTAACTCATTTGTTATCCAATTCCACACATTTGTTCCAAATTGGATAATATGTCCAATTATTTGTCCAATTAATAAACCTATATTATATGGTAATTGTTGAAACCAAGTAATAATATTTTGTATCCATATTGGTATTGTTTCTGTAAAAAATGTAACTATGCTATTCCAAGCATTTATAAATGTATTTTTTATATTGTTTCCTAGATTTATCCAAAATTGTATAAAACTTTGAAAAGCATTAGGTACTGTTTCTGTAAAAAATGTTATTATACCATTTACTACATTTCCTATTGTTTCTTTTATTTTATTCCAAATTCCTATAATTGCATTTCTAAAACCTTCATTTGTATTCCATAAATAAACTATTCCTGACACTAAGCCTATTATTAAAGATATTATAAATAGAATGGGGTTAGCTTTCATTACTGCATTCAAAGCAGAAAATGAGTTTTTTACACCATCTATTACTCCTTTTATTGCCATTGCAGTTTTAAATGTAATCATAGCACCTGTCAAAGGAACTACGACAGATAACATTGTTTTTAAAGTATTTGCAAAATCTTCTAAGCCTCCATTTTCTATTTTTTCTTGCAATTTTTCTAATAAATCATTAACAGCTGGAAGAATCTTGGTTGTTATTAAATTACTTAAAGGTTGTAATATGCTTCCTAATAGATTGCTAAAATTATCTTTTATAGTAGACCACTGTCCATTAAAAGTCTCTGATTGCTTTTCCATAGATTGAAAATATTTGCCACCTTCCGATGTTGCTCTTTGCATAGATGCAGTTATTTCATCTACAGATATTGTTCCTTTTGAAATTCTCTTATATAAGCTTTCCATGCTTTCGCCAGTTGATTGAGAAATTTCCTGAAGTGGGTTAAACCCAGCTTCTATCATCTGTTTTACATCTTCTAGTGATACTTTTCCTGCTGATGACATTTGTCCATAAGCCATTGCTATTCTATTCATTTTATCTGCAGAACCTTGAGAAATATCTCCCAACATTTGCATACGATTTATTGCTTCGTCTGCTGTAAATCCATAGTTCATCAAAAGTTGTGTTGTTTCTGCTAAACCTGTAAATTCAAATGGTGTTTTAGCTCCTATTTCTTTTAATTGTTCAACTACATTTGTTGCTTCTTCAGCACTTCCCGTCATTACCTCAAAAGAAGTTTGCAATTGTTCGATAGTCGCATTGTATTGAACCCCTTCTTTCACTAAGCTTCCGAACCCTATAGTACCCAGTGCTTTTGTTGCTATACTTTTTAATCTACTAAAACTGTTATCGACATTATTTATATCTTTTTCAAGTTTTTTAGTATCTCCATCAAATTCAATTGTAACTGAACCGTCAGCCATAACTTCTCCTTTCTAGTCAGGCTCACAGGCTCAATTTAAAGACTTTTTTATTCCTTATTGATTTTTATTTCTATTTCCTTTCCACATTTTTTGCATAATAAAAAGACGCTTTTTGATATTGCGTCTTTCTCGTATTTCACTAATTTTTTTTTACAATAAGGACATATAAACCATTTTTTCATATTATCCTCTTTTCTTTTAATATGCTGAAGCTTCTACTATTTTAAATGTTGCATTCTTCATGCTATTTAATTTATCTGAAGAAACATATTGAAAAATTTCAAAATCTTGACTTTGTCCTGCTGTTAAATTATTAGCATATATATAATCTTGATTGATTCTGTTTCCATTTGCATCTACAGCTTCAACTTGAATAGTGAAAGATTTTGTTTCACTTGTTTTATTTGTAATCTTTACTACCATTTTTGTTTCACTTAATCCATACTCATCTGTAGTTGCTTCAAAATTTCCTAAAGATACATCTACATAATTAGCTAAAACTTGTTCTGTATTTTCTCCTGAAGCCGTGTCCAAATCCTTGCTTATAGCATCCAGAGAATCAGATACACTTTTCTGTGCTCCTAAAGTTATTACAATTGCAAGTATTCCTAATATAATAGTAGCAATCATTTTACCTTTGCTGGCTTTTTTTATGGATATAAGTCCAAATATTATTGCTAAAACTCCTAAAAAAAATGATAAATTGTTAATTATAGGTATAAAAGATGTACATGTTCCTATAATACCTAATACTAAACCCGCTGTACATAAACTACTTTTTTGTGTTTCTGAATAATTTGACATTTAACATACCTCCTTATATTTTTTATAAGTATATATTAAATGTCGGAAAATGTAAATATATGTTTTTTTACCTTTTTTTAACTTTTTACAAAAATTGGTTTGCAAAATCGTTTTCTTTTTCTTCTTCTGTTCTCATGTCGGGTAATGCATATAATTCTTGTAGCTTCTTATATCTTTTTCTTACTTTTGAATCTTTAATTTTAGACAAATCCATTGCTCTATAACTCATTATTTTAGAAAAAAGTACTTCTTCATTTAGACTATTAAACAATGCCTTAAATTCCCACCAATGCAGATATTCTATTTTATTTAAATTTATATTGTATTGTTCCATAAAAGCACTAAAAATGTACTTATCGTCAAATTCATAATTATAAATTTGCTTTTCTTTCTTTTTGTATTTTTTTCTTTCCTCGAGGTTTTCTCCGCATCTGTAAAACCATAAAATATTGTCAATAGCTCTTTCAAAATCTAGTATTTTTTCAGGTTTAGGATAATATAGCTCTATAGCTTGTACTACCTTTTCTTCATTATTAAATTCATTATCTTGCATTAAAAGTTCAAAAAGTATGGATGTTCTAAAATCGCTATTTATTTCAATTCCATTTATTTCTTTAGGAAGTTCGTCTATTAGCATATTTATCATTTTTTCTTCCTTCTTTGAGCTCTATTTGAGCTATATTTTGAATATTTTTCGTCCATTCTTTTATATTGTTTTTGGTATTCTTCCAATACATTCTCTAGCATATCCATTATTTTTTCATAGTCGTTATCTTCTCCAAATAACTTTTTGTCTATACCTTCCCCAAAAACTTCATTAAAGAACTCTCTTCCAATGTTGCACTCATTGTCTATTTTTTCTATAAAATGTATTGTTTTTTTGGAGTTTTTTTCTTCTTTTTCTAATACTCTCTTGTAAGCTTCTTCTAATTTTCTTAAATTATTTGTATTTGCAAAACTAAAATCTACTTCAATATTACCTAGTTTCATAATTCCCTCCTATTTTTAAAAGGCTAGATAAAACTAGCCTTTTGATGGTGCTGTATATGTAGCTGTTTTTCCGTCTTCTGTTACTGTTGCTGTTCCCACTTCAAGTGGTCCTCTAGCTTTAAAACTTCCGCTATATGTATAAGCTTCTTCTCCGTCATTTGCATCTGGTACAACCGCATATTTTCTTTTATATGCTGTATATGGAGTTTGTCCGCTTAAATCTACTATGACTATATCTACAACTGCATCGTCTCCTGTTTTCTCTAAGTCTGTTATATCTGCTATTTTTTTATGTACTGTATTGTTTGTATATTGGTCAAAATTGTAACTTATTTCTTCAGAATAACCTATAATGTCATTTGTTTCGCTTTCTTCGTCAACATACTGTCTGTTGTATTCAACAGGATTTTTTGACTTGCTCATTTCTGTAAATTTAGTCATTCTTGTATAACTTGTTCCTGTTCCTTCTGTATCCATAAAGGCGACTTTTTGACTTCTTTTAACTAACTTTTCAGCTTCCGCCATTTTAAATTCCTCCTTTTTTTGGTAAAAAAATAAAGCCCTAAAAGGCTTCTTCTATATATGCAACTTGCATTGGTATTGAATATATTGCTGCTGTGTCTGTTGTTTGGGTTATTGTTCCTCTTCCTAAACACTTAATCCAGTCAATTCCTTCAATCTTTGGCAAGTTTTCCATATTATTTTGTATATATATCCAATTTATAAAATTATCACAAAATTTTGAGTTTTTAATATTTTCTAGAGTACTAAAATTAGCTTGAATAGAAAAATCAAACTGTATTTGCAATCTTCTTCCACCATCTCTAAATTCGTTTAATACTGGGTCTACTGGTGTTTCATCTAACGAATAAGATTGTGGGTCACTATCTATAAAATCTAGATTTACTTTTCCATTTTCTAAGTATGGGCATGTTTCTATAAATTCTTTTATTATTTCCATTTTTGATTTTTCTTCCATTTTTATCCTCCTGTTTTTGCGTAGTTTTCAACATCTTTTGCTAATTCTTTGCCCCTTCTTTGCATCATCATTTTGTCCCAGTGGTCTCCTGTTCCGCTTGTATGGTATTTTAATCTTCTAGACGTGTAATATTTCTTTTCTCCTTTTTTAGCCCAACTAGAGCCATTTTTAGCAAGCATTAATTTTCCTGTATATTGATAATGTGCATAAGGGCTTGTATATTTTATAGAATAATTGTTTGGATAGGTTTTAAGCTTTGCTAGCATTCCACCAGCCCCTCCTGGGACAAATGGTGTCATTAATCTATCTGCTGTATTTCTTAGATGTGCTGTTACCTTTCCATTTTTATCTAGTCCATGGTCTTTTATTATCTTGCTAGTTTTATTCATTTTAACTTTTACATTAAAATTAAATCCACTTTTTGCCATTATTCCGTTACCTCTAATTTAAAATGTTGTAAACTACCTTTTCTGTTATCTGCTACACTATTGATTCTAAAAAGTCTATGTTCTTTTCTTATTTTTGTCATATCAAAATCAAGGTTGCATTCGCCATCTACTACATAGTCTCCGTCCCTTAATGTCCATGGGTTATCAATTAACCTGCTATTCAATGTAAAATTCAGAATAGCACTGTTTTTATTTATTGATTTAGTATCTATATAGCTATTTATTGCTAATTGTCCCTTAATCTCTGCTAGTGCTGTTGGAATTACTATTGTACAACTTCCTGCTAGCTGTTCTCCATTTGTATTTAGAATGGTTTTTCTAGTTTTTCTTATATAGACCTTGTTTATAATCGTTCTTTGATATGTTCCATCTTCTTTTTCGTTATAAATTGTTACAGTTTGTTTAAAAAATCGTTTATTCATCTAACACACCCCACTATATAAAAGTGGATTTCCATCAATTCCGATTACGTCCCACAAATTCTCTCTTAATACTTCGTATTTTTTGCTAGAATAATCTTTTTTGATTTCTTCTGGTGTAGCATAGCTTTCACTCCAACCTTCAATATTTTGTGATTTTAAATTTCCTATTTCGGATAATTTTGTATTTTCTTCATCTATTAAATTAATAATTAAGCAAGTAACATATTTTACTTGCTCTGGAACATTGTTTTCATCTATTCTTCCAAAGGTTTTGTAATTAATGTAGTTACTTGCTTGTATATTTAGATTATCGAAGTCATCAGGCACGTTTTTTGCACCTAATATTTTTATATATTCATCTTTATCTGTTATGTACTTTAACATGCCTTAATTCCTCCTATTCCGCAGCTGCTACACTTATTGTTGCATGGTTTGTAAATGTTTTACCTCTACTGTCTGTTACTTTTACATTTATTTTGTAATCTTTTTGTGTTAAAGGTGTTGTATTTACTTTTACATTAGCACCATCGATTTTAAAAGAAGCATTATCTACTCCGTTTGTTTCATCTGCCTCTAAAGCATATGTAAATGGACTTGTACCACCTGTTGCAGATAATGTAGCAACTACTGCATCAGCATTTACATTAGCATTTCCTTCTTGTAAACTTGTTGTTGGTGTTA
Source organism: uncultured Clostridia bacterium (assembly GCA_944389225.1). Lineage (GTDB taxonomy): Bacteria > Bacillota > Clostridia > TANB77 > CAG-508 > CAG-269. The sequence continues at coordinate 8,016 of CALXLP010000034.1, forward strand.
TTGTTAATCCTGTAAGTTCTGGGGCTATTCCGATTTTTTTTTTACATTAATAACAACATTCTCTGTTTTAGTAGTAGCTTCAACCTCAATAGTTCCAATAACGTCTCTCTTCATGTTTTCTGCTGTAATTCTATATAATCCAGTAGAATTTTTATTTGCTTTAAATACAGCATTACCACTAGTATTTGTTAGTTTGATTTGTCCATTAAAGTTTACTTTTGCTCCTTCTAAATTAGTAGAATCTTGGTCTTTAACATTTATTGTTACATCTACTCTGTCTTCTGAATAAGAACCAGGTAATATAACAGCAAATGGAAATCTTACAGATTCATCTGGTTGTAAAGAATTTATTGGATTTGGGATTTCCCAACCAAGTCTCATAACAACTCTTAATGCAACCATATCATCTTGTGCTAAGTTATATAGTATTTCACCAGTTGCAGGGTCTTGAATTACTGCTTGGTCTAATACTTTAAATGTTATGTCTTGTCTGATAGCATAAACTGCTTGTGAGAAATCTCCAACAATCATTTGTGCTTTTGATTTGTCCCAAGCACCATTGTCTACATAAGCTTTGCTTAGGCTATCAATTTCAGTTCCTTTAATTGGTTGTCCTGTTGTATCAAGCATCATTCTAAATTTACCTTTTAAGTCAACTCCACCAACTGCTCCATTTACGTTATATCCACTCTCTTCAACTTTTGTCATTGCATCGTTAATAGATTGATATAATGTATTTGAACCAGGTGTAATTGTTGCTCCTGCATTTAATGCAGATGTTAATAAATCTGCTCTAAATCCAGTTGGTTTGTCTACACCAACAAATACAGCTTGGTCAAACTTCTTACCCATAGCTTCTTCTATTCTTGGTTTTACTTCTCCCCAAATATCATAATCAGCATCATCTAAAACGTTTTCTGGAATAGGTACTATAACAGCCATTTCTTCTGCTACAATATACTTCTTATCCCAAGCCATTTTAGTTAATTGTTTTCTAGCATTATCGCTACCTTGCCAATAAACTAATGGTAAAGCATCTAATACTTTCATTTTTGTCTTATTAGAAGTCATATTTGGCAATCTTCTAAACATTTGCATTGCTCTAGATTGCTTAATAGCTCCTTCTATTATTTCTCTAGCCACTTGTTCTTCTATAAGTGTCTCTGCATTACTTCTTGAAATCATTTGTCCCATAAAAAAATCTTCCTTTCTATAAAAAAATAAGACTAGCTAATGCTAATCTCTTGCAGAACGAATTAAATCGTTCATTATCTGATTTGTTTCGTTTTGATTATTTGTTCCTTTTCCATCTAACCCTAAACTAGAACCTACTTTTTTTCTTGTTATTGTAGTTTCTGAGTTATATTGTGGATTTTTAGCTTTAAAAGATTTTAAAGCTGTCTCAAAATCAATTGTGTCTGTCACTTCTTTTAAAACTTTACTTGCAACAAATTCGGCAAACTCTGGCTTAATTCCTGCACTTGTTACTTTCGTTGTTGCTTCTAATATAGAATATTTAGAGTTAAGGTCTTCATATTTAGATTTATAATCATCTCTTTCAGTCGTGATATTTTTTAATTTAGCATTAATTCCATCATCGCCTTGTATAGATGCTTCTAAATCCTCATATTTCTTCTTGTAATCTAGGTTTTTAGCTTTTTTTACATCATCATCATATTTTGTTTTAGCTACATATCCTCCTGCAGAAAGATTTGCTAATTTCATCCCCTTTTCTTCGATTGCTTTTGAGAAATCATCATATGATAATGCATTTTCTCCAAATAATTCTTTTAATTCATCTTCCATTTTTATTTCCTTTCTCACACCGATTTAATTTAAATGACAGTTCACTCTGTCTGTTGTGTGTCTTGCATTTATATCTCGACAAGCTAGAGTTATTTTGATTTCTTTAAATGTCTAATCATAAAGACTTAAATTTTAAAAATGGCACAAGTTAATGGATTTGAACCACTATCTAACAGTTTTGGAGACTGCTGTTTTTCCGTTAAACTAAACTTGCATAATAAAAAGACAGTTGTTAAACTGTCTTAAATCAATAATCTATACTTTCTAAAAATTTTCCTAGACGATATTCATCAAATATATCTTTACCGTCCATTTTGATTTTTGGTTTTGTAAAACCTACTTTTTGTATTGGTAAAAAATCTTTTTTTATTTCTATATTAGGAATACGGCTATTATCTTCACTTACTTCAAATTTTATTTTTGTTGTATATTTTATTTCCTTGCCATCTATCCAAACGTAGGTATGGTTTTTATCATCTACAATAATTTTTAATTTTTCTTTCATATTTCCTCCTAAATAACTAATCTACTATTATCTTTTCTTAAACCTGTTTGTTTTAAGAAATCATTTAATTGTGCATTGTGTTCTTTCTGTTTTGCTTTTATATTTCTTATTTCATTTTGCACTTGTTCTATATTTATATTTTTATCTTTACTAGTTAAAATAGCTTGTTGTGCTTTTAAATCCTTTTTATCTTGTCTTATTTGTCTTTCGAAATATCTTTGTTTTTGTGTTGCATCATATTTACTATACTCTTTCCTGTTATATGTAATTTTTTCTTCTTGCCACTCTTTTAACTGTTTTTCAGTATAAGTTCTAGTGCTTCCTGAATAATATGGATACCAATCGTGTCTACAATTTATTCCTTTAAAACCTGTAACTTCTCCATATCCTATATCTTTTAAACTTAAGTAGCCTTTTTGTCCACTTCTACTTACTATTTTTCCTTGCCAACTTGCGTGGCTTGGTCTAGCTCCACTATGTGCCGTTAGTTCCATTAAATCCCAGCCCATTTCATCTGCTCTAAGTTCCTGTAATTTCCCACAATTTTGATTTATTGCTGTTACTATGTTTGTTCTTACTGCACTTTCTAAACTCCTTTTTGCTCCACTTGGATATGTTATAACAGCTCCTTGAGAACTTATGTTGTTTATCGTGTCTATTATTGCTTGTGTGTAGCTCTTAACTCCTGTGCTAACTTCCATGTAAGCCATATTTATAGCATTGTAAAACTGTGTTTGAGCTGTATTTGCAGTAGTCATGCATAAGTTTTGTAAGTTTCCTGCTGTTCTTACTATTGCTGCGTTCATAACTTGCTTTATGCTTTCGCTTTGATTTAATGGGAGTGGTTGCAAACCTGCTTCTTTATATATTTTGTCATCAAACTTTAAGCTCTTTTCTCCTGCTTCATAAAAGATACGATTTACTTCTTCTACTGTTGTATTGTTATATTCAGCAACTAATTTAATAATATCTTCATACAAATAGCCCATTTCCTGGGCTATTCTTAAATCATTTATTACTACTGTATTTGCATAACCAAAGTTTGCTATTCTTGTTGCTATTTCTTCTATTATTTGTAATTCTAAATTACTATAAATAGCATTTGCTTGTTTTTCTATATTAATAAAATCCTGTTCAGTTAGCATTATTTAACCTTTCTATTTCTCTATAAACGATAACACCAGATGGAGAACATATTTTTAAAGCACAATCTATTGGATTTCTTGATATTATTAAATTCTTATTTTTATCATATCTATAGATGAAACCTTTATATTCTTTCATTTTTAATGTTTTATATAAAATAAGACTTATTATCATAACTTATTCCTTTCCTTTGTTATCTTTCTTTTTATCGTCCTGTTTATCATCCTTATTATTTATTTGGCTTTCTCCTGTATTACTTAAATCAGTAGTAAATCCAAAAGCCTCTTGATTACTCATTTTTTCTTGTTGTATTTGTTCCATTTCCTCTAAGGCTTGTTCTTCGTTTAAGTCTCTATATTCTTCTATATAAGATTTATGACTTCTTAAATTTTGTGATACTTCTTGCATTGCTCTTACTTGCTCTGCTCCTCTATCTTCTATTATGCTATCATCAAAGTCTATTGTTACTTCTGCTGCATCTATAATTGTATTTGCAAATGTGGAAGAAGCATAAGCTATAGCTTTTACAATAGTAATTAAACTATCTTTCAAGACTTGCTCATGCTTCTTTATTGTTCTAAACATATCTGAATTTTCTGAGATAACTCCTGTCGCTGTTTGAATTGCTTGTCCATCGAACTTATACCTTTCTTGTCCGAACCCGACTTTACTTGATAATATGTTTAATTGATAATTTACTGAGTTTATATATTGTTCTGTTCTTAAAGATGCATCATCATGTTCTATCATGCTATCTTTGTTAAAGCCTTTTGGCATACGATAAACTGATATATCATTCGGGTCGAACACCATTCTACCTTCGCCATCGTCATATGATAACATTTCCTCTGCTACAAAAGTCCTTCTTCTACCAATAACTACTTCATTGTCTAGCCCGTCATAAGCATTATCTAAGCATTTTAATGTATCTATTGCATTTGCATAAACAGATAGTCCAAACGGCGTTTCACTATCTATGTTGTTACATATATTCGGTGTAATTATTGCAAACCAAGGAATATTGCTTAATGTATCAAATTCCGAAATGAACCCCTCTTTTTCTTCTTCATTTGCTTCAACAAAAGAACTATATTTGCCTTTAAACATATAGTTTTTAATTACATAGTTTTTATTTTTGTTTAAAACATGCATTGCAATATAAATATATGTTTGTCCCTTTTTATATTTTGTTGTTACAAAGGCACATTCTATCATCTTACCATTTTCCCAAGTTAAAGGAATTATCTTTTTACATTCTACAAATTCTAACTTTATTCTCGCATTACTAACATCTAGAACATTTTCCTCTTGTTCTATGTCTTGAACAGACACTACTAATGCTCCAGTTCCAATAGCAAATGATTTCTCTATGCCTTTATTTATTATTACTTCTGCATTGTTTTGTCTCAATATCTCGTTTAATGCTTTAGTATTTGTATTATTCTTTAGATTTATAGAGACCTTTTCGTTAAATAATAAATCAGCCCAGTCTTCTGCTACCTTCTTAGCACCTTGCATAGACTTTTTTTCCATTTTTACTTTACGTTGTCCATTGTATATATAATAATTATGAAACTTGCGTACTTTACCTCTATACCAGCTTTCCCAAATATCTATATACTTTTCCCAATTAAGCTTTTCTGATATATCATAACCTTGCTTACTAAAAAATTGTTGTAAATTCATATCCTATCTCCTGCTATTTATCAAATTTTCATAGAAACTGTTTACTGAGTATTCAAATGCATCCAAACTGTCTATGTCTGTTGTTCCGTCATCTAGTCGTTCATCTTGTGATTTGCTATTCCATAATGCATCTTGAAATGCTTTTGTAATTATTGTATTTTTTCTTAAAATAAAAAATCTCCTTTGTGCCATTAAAGTGCTACTTAAAAATATTCTGTCATTTATTAAGCCTTTGCTACAATCTACTATTTGCACAGGCAACCTCTCCTTTTGACATCTCCTTATCAAACCTAATGTAATTACATTTCCTAAAGCTCCATAATCACAAAAAGCGTACTGACATTTATCATATTTGTCGTACACTCTTTTATAAAA
>CALXLP010000035.1 GCA_944389225.1 uncultured Clostridia bacterium
TTAACACCTGCTGTATCTAATGTTCCTCTGATGATGTGGTATCTAACACCTGGAAGGTCTTTTACCCTACCACCTCTGATTAATACAACGCTGTGTTCTTGTAGGTTATGTCCAATACCTGGAATATATGATGTAACTTCATAACCATTTGAAAGTCTAACTCTGGCAACTTTTCTTAAAGCTGAGTTTGGCTTCTTAGGTGTAACAGTTTTAACAACTGTACAAACTCCTCTTTTTTGTGGAGCTCTGTTGTTTGTTAATCTCTTATTTTTTGAGTTCCATCCATGTTGTAATGCTGGAGATTTTGATTTTGTTACTCCTGTTTGTCTTCCTTTTCTTACTAATTGATTAATTGTTGGCACTTAAATTTCACCTCCTAAATTTTAATTTTTTTGATTTATTTTATATAAGACTTTTTGTCATATTTTTGAAATATTTGTCTTATACAAAATAAATATACCGTTACGGAATTGCACATTACATGCAATCTATCATAACGGTATATATTGTATCATTTTTATAAAAATAAGTCAATACACAGATAGAAGTTTTTCATATTTATCTTTCCCATTTTCCTTCTTCTTCTTCTCGTTGTATTCTTTCTTCTGCTTCCTCCTCTGTTAAATCAAACCTTTCCATCAAGTATTTCTTATATTTAGAGCTATCATGATCTTTTCGATCAGTTATACCTTTTTTAGCTTCTTCAACAGTTATATAATTATGTGATGAAGGTAAATTTTTTGCATAATTATTTACTATATTTCCTGCGGGTACTCCTATTATAAGTCCTGCAATAATACCATAGAATACTGTTCTTTTTAAAGATTTTTTTGGTTTGTTTTTTATTTTTGGTTTCTCACTTTTTGATGAATTTCTTTGTTGTGTATTTAAACTTTTTGATGTTCTTTGAGTAGTTATTGGATTTCTATTTACCTTTATTGCTAGCGATTCTCTATATTTCTTTTGAGGAGTTTTTTCTAAGTCTTTTTGTATTTCTTTTTTGGTTTTTATTAAATATTCAATTAAATATCCATCCTTTAATTGTGCTATTTGTGAATCAATATATCGTATTGCTTTTTCTTTTCTTTCTCTATCTTGTTTTTTGTTTCTCATATTATTTACTTCCTTTTAGTCTAATCTTTATACATAATAAATGCCGCTATAAAACGGCATTTATATTATGTATTATTCAAAATCATTTGGATTTAAAACTGCTCTTTTTCCAACTATTGCTGTTAATGTGTTTAATAAAGCTTCGTCAGTTACATTTTTATAATTTCCATTATCTAATTTATAGATAAATTCTATGCTAACTTTTCCTTTATAGTCTTCTAAACTTTTTAATCCATTTAATTCTTCTGAAATATCTTCAATTATATAATAGTATTTGACTCCTTCATATTCTATATTATCAATGACAAGCCATTCTCTATTATCGAATTTTATTCTCATTTTATATGTCATTTGTATTCCTCCTCTATCGATTATCTTCCATCTTCTTCATGTTCATGATTGTTTTGTTGATTTTCTTGTTCCTCTTCTTGTTCTTGTTCTGGTTCTTCTTGTCTTCTTGGAGTAACTTTTACTTGTTTTCTTAAATCTTTCATTCCTTCTCTTTGTCCTTGATATAATGCATTTGCACCAGCAAAGATAACTCCGTTCAAGTCAAGTCCTTCTTTCAAAGCTGGCATCATTTCTGCCATTACACCATTTACGTTTGTACTATATGGTACTACTCCATTGGCAAAGAAATCATAAACTTTACCCATATCTGCACTATCCCCAAAGGTAAATGCAGTATAATCGTGTTGAGAATGTGTAGACATATAATTTGCTATATCTGAACGATTAGCTCCTTGTACTTTTGTATAATAATCTGTAGCTGTTTTTAAAGCTCCTAAGTTATCTCCTGATTTTAAATAAGAATCTGCTGTTGCTGCTGCTTGTGCCCCATCAGCATGTGATTGCGCATCTCTTATATGATATGTATTACCCATATCCCATCCTGTTGCGTCTAAGTCTCCTCTTTCAGCTCTATTCCATCCAGCTTCAACAGTTTGTCTTGAAATAGCTTCTTCTGCTTGTGGTGCCGTTGGTGAATCAGCAACTTTTGCTTGTCCATTTACTTGAATATTTTGATTTTGTTGATTAACTCCTTGTAAATGTTGGTTATGTGCTTCTACTGCTTCTCTATTAATTCTATTATCTGACCATTGCTTGAATAGTCCTGCTGTTGAAGATAGTACTGCTATATTTGTTAATAATAATCTTCCTTTTGTTTGTGGTCCTCTATCTAGAGCTTCTACAGGTGATTCAATACTATATTGTCCTCTATCGATATAATTTTTCTGTCCACCTTTTAAATCCGTATTGTCTCTAGCAAGTTGTTGCATTTGTCCTGTAATAGCATTTACTTCTGTTCTATTACCTTGTCTTGCCATTTCTCTTCTAGCCTTAGATAATCCTGCCATTTGTGCATTTTCTTCTCTGTTATCTGGATTAAATTTAGCTAAAAACCATCCTGATATATTTCTATAAGAACTTGATTTCTTTTTTGCACCTTCATCAAAGGTATCTAGTTCTCCTTGGAATTTCTTTCCTTCATCAACACTTTGTTGATATATTTCAACCATTTGATTATATTCGTTTGCTTGTTCTGGAGTCCAGTTTTGTTTTCCAACCTCATCTAATTCTTGCATTCTTGTGTGTGCTGCATCAGCTTGTTGTGTGTAATAATCAATTGCAGCTCCACGTTCTCTTCCTAATCTTGATCTAACTGTATCCAAATATGCACCATTTACTTTGTATTGTTTCATAAATTGAGGATCTAAATAATCCCTATCAAATGTATCTTTTACATGTGCATTAAACATTGAATTTACTTTTTCAGGGCTTTGTACTAAAACTTGGAATTCTTCCAAAGGCAAGTTATCTATATTTTCTTGCATTTCTTTTATTTTTTTATCTGTTCTCATAATTGCATTTGGAAGTTTAGCAACTAATTTCGTAGGAGCTTTAAATAATACTAAAATTCCACTAAGTATTTTATGTGCAGTATCTTCCTGTTTAGCTGGTAAAATCTTCATATGTGCAAGTTTATTAATATTATGTGCTATACTTCCGACATGCTCTGTACATGTATCATTATATATTTCCCAGAAACTTCTTACAGGTAAGTTTTTATTATTTCCTGTTGGAGGATTTTGTCCTTCTCCTTCTCCTTCTTTTCCAGCTGGTCCTGGATTTGGGGTTTGTCCTTCTCCTTCTTTTCCTCCTGGTCCTGGAGGTGGAGTTTGTCCCTCTCCCTCTTTTCCAGTTGGTCCTGGAGGTGGAGTTTGTCCTTCTCCCTCTTTTCCTCTTGGATTTTTATCTTTATATTTATTAGGATCAATTCCATGTTCCATTAAATATTGATTATATTCTTGATCTCCTGGTTCCAATCCTTCTGCTATCAATTCTTCTATTTGGTCTTGTGTTAAATCTGGATGCCATTTAATTGGCTCTTTTTCATTTTGTTCTTTATCTTTGTATTTATTAGGATCAATTCCATGTTCCATTAAATATTGATTATATTCTTGATCTCCTGGTTCTAATCCTTCTGCCATTAATTCATCTATTTGATCTTGTGTTAAATCTGGATGCCATTTAATTGGCTCTTTTTTATTTTGTTCTTTATCTTTATATTTATTAGGATCAATTCCATGTTCCATCAAATATTGATTATATTCTTGATCCCTTGGATCTAATCCTTCTGCTATTAATTCTTCTATTTGTTCTTGTGTTAAGTCTGGGTGCCATTTAAAGTTTTCTTGTTTTCTAGACACTTTTTGTGGTTGATTTTTCTTTTCTTTTGGCTCTGCTTTTTCATTTTTACCAGTTTCTTTTTCGGCTTCTTTTGCTTTTAGTTCATTTATTTTTCTTAGAATTTCATTATATGTGCTATGTTCACCTGCTTCTTGAGCATAGAATCCACCATCTCTATATGCCTTCATTCTTTTAGCACTTTCTTTTAATTGCTTTTCTAAATCTGCTAATTGTTGATTTTTTGAAGGTTGTTCTTGTTTCTTTTCCTTTTGCTCTGATTTTTCATTTTTTGCTTGTGCTTTTGGTGATTTCTCTGCTTTTTTTGGCTTTTCTTTATCCATTAAATTTTCTAAATCATATTTTTTTAGCATTTCTTCTAACCTTTTATTAATTGGTTGTAATTTATAACTAGGATTATTTTTTTGACTTGGTTTAATTTTATTCTTTTTATTATACGCAACTTGATCTTTATATTTTTTTCTTTCTTCAAGTAATTGATCTAACTCAGCTTTATCTTTTTCCAAATCTGCTAAGTTCTTCTTTTGCTCTTCTGTTAATGTTTTTGGGTCTAATTTCTTTATCTCCTCAATTTTATTTTCTAAAACTTCTTTAAGTTTTTCGATTACTTCTTCTCTCATAATTTTACCCCTTTCACAAAATTAAAATTACACTCCCTGTTCACTATTATACCACAAAAATAACATTTTGACAATATATTATGTAACTTTAATTGTGTTTATCGCTATTTTTTATTATTATATTATCATAAATACTTTTTTCTTACAATACAATATATATTTTTAACAAAAAAATAATCTTTTTGTAATATTCTAGTAACATTTGTTTATCATTATATATTTTTTAAACTTCTCTCTGCCAATTTCATATACCTTTCTTTTTTATCTCTTATCTTCTTTCCTTCTAATTCTGGTAAAATTCCAAAATTGGCATTCATTGGTTGGAATTTCGTATTAGGAGTTGAAATGTATTTTGCCAATGCACCTATTATGGTATTTTCTGCAAAGCTAATTTTATGCTTATTATGTTCTTCCTTAGAATTTGTAAAGTCTTGTATGGCATTTAAACTAGCTACCATACCAGAAGAAATGGATTCCACATATCCTTCTACTCCTGTAATTTGTCCTGCAAAATAAATGTTAGAATTACTTTTTAAATTATATGTTTCATCTAATAATTCTGTAGAATTAATATATGTATTTCTATGCATTACACCATATTTAATAAATTCTGCATTTTCTAACCCTGGTATCATAGAAAACACTCTTTTTTGTTCTCCATATTTTAAATTAGTTTGAAAGCCAACCATATTATACATAGTTGCTTGTTTATCATCTTGTCTTAATTGTACAACAGCATATGGTCTTCTTCCTGTTCGTGGATCATCAAATCCAACTGGTTTTAACGGACCAAATCGTAAAGTATCTAATCCTCTTTTGGCCATAATTTCTATTGGCATACATCCTTCAAAAATTTCCCTTTTTTCAAAATCATGCAAAGTAACAACTTCTGCATTAACTAATTCTTTTACAAAGTTTTCATATTCTTCTTGATTCATTGGAAGATTAATATAACTTTGCTCTTCTTTTTCCTCTTCTAATCGTTTTTTCCATTCTTCTATGCTTTCTTCTTTTTTCTTTTCTTGTGCATATCTATCTCCATAAAAAGCAATATCAAAATTAATGCTATCTTTGTTCACAATTGGAGCTGCTGCATCATAAAAATATAGCTTATCTTGGCTTGTTATTTTTTGAATATTTTTTGCCAATCCTTCTGATGTTAATGGTCCTGTGGCAATAATCACAATCCCCTCTTTTGCTATTTCTTCTATGTCTGTAATTTCTTCATGAATAACTTCTATATTTTCATTTTCTTCGATTACCTTTGTTACTTTTTCTGCAAACACTTCTCTATCCACTGCCAATGCTTGTCCAGCAGGTACACTTGTTTCATCTGCTATTTTAATTAATAAAGAATCTAGTTTTCTTAATTCTTCTTTTAGTAATCCACATGCATTGGTTAATAAATTAGATTTAAAGGAATTGCTGCATACAATTTCTGCTAAATTTTTGTTGACATGTGCTGGTGAATATTTCACTGGTTTCATTTCATATAACTTTACTTTTATACCTCTTTTTGCAATCTGATACGCAGCCTCTGATCCTGCTAAACCTCCACCTATGATTGTTATATAATCTCTCATTTTTATTTTTCGTATTTTATTTATTGACACGAATTCTCCTTTCTTTATATTTATATATCAAAAAAATTCTGTTTATATTATACAATAATTTGGCTTTATCTGACAATATTTTTTGATTATCATTATACTTTTTCATCGTCTTATGGATATAAATAAACCACATTAGAAATATATATTGATATTTCTAATGTGGTAAAAAACTACTATTCTTCAAATAATCGCATAATATCCTCTTTAGATAATGTATTAATAAATGATGTCTTTGTACTAAGCATATTATCAATCAATTCCGCTTTCTTTTGTTGTAATTCATAGATTTTTTCCTCTATAGAATTTTTCGTAATTAATTTGTATACTTGCACATTATTTTTTTGTCCAATTCTATATGCTCTATCTGTCGCTTGGTTTTCTGTGGATAAATTCCACCATGGGTCGTAATGTATTACCATATCTGCTCCTGTTAAGTTTAGACCTGTTCCTCCAGCTTTTAGAGATATTAAAAATACTTTAATATTTGGATTTTCGTTAAATTCATCTACTAAATCCATTCTTTCATCTACTTTTGTTGCTCCAGTTAATTTAAAATATTTTATGTTTAATTTTTGCAATTCTTTTTCAATGATTGGAAACATAGATGTATATCCAGAAAATAGTAATATTTTATGCCCACCTTTTACAGCATCTTCTATAATTTCCATACACTGATTTAATTTACTACTTCCGTTTGTATAATCTTTAATAAACAAGCTTGGATGACAACAAATTTGTCTTAATCTTGTCAAAACTGCTAATATTTTAATATGACTTTTTTCAATACCATTTAAGTTAATTTCTTCAGCCACTTCTTCTCTTGCCTGAGCTAAATATGAAACATATAGATTTTTTTGTTCTTCTTCCATTTCATTATTCAAAACCGTTACTGTTTTATCTGGCAATTCTGTTAATACTTCTGACTTAGTTCTTCTTAAAATAAATGGTTCTATCAACATTTTTAATTTGTTCAAGGCTTGTGTACTATTTTCTTTCACAATTGGTGTTTCATAAAGGTTTTTAAATTTCTTGTATGAGAACAAATATCCAGGCATAATATAATCAAATATTGACCATAGTTCTGCTAAAGAATTTTCAATTGGTGTTCCTGTTAAAGCATATCTTGTGTCTGCACTAATTTTCTTAATTGATTTTGCATTTTGTGTATTACTATTTTTTAAGTATTGTGCTTCATCTGCAATCATATATCGAAATTGGTAATTTTTATCTTTATATAAATCTATATCTCTTTTTAATAAATCATAAGAAGTAATTACCAAATCATAATTTTCAATGTCCGCAATTTTTCTTTTTCTTTCTGCTAATGTACCATTAATAACAAGTGTACGCAATTCTCCTGTGAATTTTTCTGCTTCATTTTGCCAGTTCAATGCTAATGAACTTGGCGATATAACAATACTTGCTCTTCTTTCTTCTTTTGGTGTATTTTGTACATAATCTACAATAATAGATAACATTTGTACTGTCTTTCCTAGTCCCATATCATCTGCTAATATTCCACCAAATTTATATTTATCCAATGTTTTTAGCCATTTGAATCCAATTTTTTGATAATATCTTAAGGTATTTTCTAGTATTTCTGGTACCTTAATTTTATCATTTTCATTATCTTTATTTAATTCATTGACAACTTCTTTATAATTTTCATTTTTTATGACTTGTTTTCCTTTTGCCCCTTTTAATAGTTCTTCGAGATATAGACTTCTATACATAGGAAGGTTGACTTCTCCCTCTTCTAAGTCTTTATATTCGATATCCATACCAGTAACCAATTTATCAATGAAATCTAATTCCTTATTATCTTCTAATTCTAAGAAACTTCCGTCTTTCAATCTGTAATATTTTTTCTTTAAGTTATACTTTTGCATAATTTTTTCTAGTTCTTTTATGTCTATATCTAAATTGTTTAAATCAATAGATAGCAAATTATTCTCTATTTTTACACCGATTGTTCCCATTTTAGGTTGTCTGATTTGTTTTTTCTTAAAATTTTCTGTAACTAAAACTTCAAAATTTTGCATATAATAATTGATGTCTTGTGTTAAAAATTGATAAATTTTATCATTATCTGGTAATATGAATCTTAAATTTTTAACATCTAACATAAATCCTGTTTTTCGAAAAATATTCAATGCTTTTGTTTCTTTTATCATGTTTCTTGGTATTTCGATTTTTTGCTTTTCATCTAGTGGATTAAATTCTAGATTATCATAACAAAATTTCACATCTGCTACCAAATAGTCATGATTATCAAAATCAAGATATACTTTTGTTATCAATGTTTTTGGCTTATATTTTTCCACTTCTTCTTCAGAAATGTTTTCTAATTTTATTGCATTTTTTACTTTTGGAATAATCACAGAGAATAATTGTGACAATTCCTCTTTCCCTAATTTTACTTCTGTCATATAGTTTTGTCTAAAAATTTCTAGTAACTTTAAATTTGCTTTTTCAAATTTTTTATTGCAGCGATATAATTTTTGTTCATCCAAAATATATTTATAGATTTTTCCTTTTACGATAGAAATTTTATAAACCTCAACATTGGGAACAATTTCATAATTATCTTCATCTATCTTTCTTAGCTTAAATTGAATATCTGGTTGTTCATCTGTAAATTCAATTTCTGTTTGTTTGTATTCTCTTTGAAAACTTATCTTTTTACCTTTTAATATTTCAAATATATCATCAATTCCACTATTACTTAAAATAATACTGGTTTCACTCAAAGCATTTCCATAGAATCGATAATTACTATTTGAATTTGAATTTGCATATTTAATAATTTCTGCATATTTCATTAGAAAGTCTAATAATGGTAAACTTTCTTTTTCAAAACTTTCTCTTGTATGCACAAATTGTAATTTTTGTCCATAGCGATATAGTTCTTTATTTAGCATTCTTGTATAAAAATCTGATAAATTTTTGATTTTATACATTCTTTTATTTCCTACTTTAAATTCAATCTTCATATCTCCTGTAAATTTATCGTAAAAAATTTCAGGTTCTAATTTTATCGTTCCTTGTTCTTTTAATTCTGTTTCTTCTTCATCAATTCCTTCAATTTCCTCATTATAAAAAATATTGACAATTTGTTTAAATCCTCTATATTTATCATAACTTGAAGGTGAATCATGCTCTACTATATTCTCATTTTCAGAATCTGTTCTTTTTTCCTTATGAGAATCATTATCAGCAAAATCTAATACCATTGCTAATGCATGTTTACAAACTCCATAATGATTACGATAATCTTCACATGTACAAGTAATATCCTCTACTTCACCATTTTTCACAAGAATATATGTATGGTATTCTTCATTGCCATACACACTTCCTTTTATTTCAAAGTTTAATGGAGTTTGATATTCAAAATCAATAATATCTACTCTTCCTTGTTCTTTATATTCATGTGCTTTTTTTGTTCTCGATGCTCCTGCATCATTGCACAAATTATCTATGATATGTTTATTTATTTCCATAATTTTTTACCTCTCACTTGGCAAAAAATTATATACTATTTTGGACTTTTTTTCAAGTAGTCTGTTATAAAGTTTTTCATCTTTTTTTGAAGGAATTGGGAATAGACTTATTTTTTCCTTTTTTAAATTAAATATAGAAATTCCCCACAACAAAATATTGTAGGGAATTATTTTTCTAAATCAACGCTATTACCGGTTTTTTTTTATTATCTTTATTATAATAAGACGCAATTAACTCATCAAGTTCTACACTAATCTTATAAATAATATGATAATCCTTTCCTTCTTCTATACTCTTATTCAATTTATCTCGTAATTTACAAATTTCATCATTTAACATTTTTATCTCTCCTTCTTCATAATTTATCTTCTGTATATTTATAAATTAACACACAAAAATCTCTCAGTCAAGCAATTTCACTTGTTTTTGTCAAGTTTCGTATGACGAATTTTTACAATTTTCGACACTAAAAAATAGAAAAAAACAGTATTATTATTTTTCTTATTTTAATACTGTTTTTTTGTGTTATTTTTTATGATTTATTTTTTTAATTTTTGACAATAGAAATTACCATTTTTTCTTCTTTAAATACATCATTTAACACCTGTGTTAAATATTCTACATCTATTGTATCTATTTGACTTAAATAATCGAAACTATTGATTCCCATAAAATAATTTGCTAAAAACATATTGGCAATACTTTCAACATCATCATAATCTTTTACATATTCTCCATATAATTTCTTTTTGATTCTTTGAAAGTCTGTTTCAGAAATTCCTTCTTGTTTTTGTCTATTGATTTCTTCTTTCACTCTGCTATACACTTTTTCTGGTTCATTAGATTGCCCTGAAATTAATACATGTGCATAATTTTCTGAGAATTCATAATTTGCTCCAATTCCTCCAAAAACGATTCCTTCATTATATAATTCTTTATATAATCTAGAACTTTTTCCTACTAATAGCTCCAATAATATTTGAATAGCAATATCCCTTCTTACCATTTCTTCTGGATTATCTGTTGGTTTCACTTTTATACCAATTGTATACATAGGTCTACTGACTTCCATTTTTTGTTCTATTTTTTCTTTTACAATCGTATCTGGTTCTTCTGGATAAAATGTTTGTATGTTTCCCTCTACTTTATTTTCTTTTAATCTTTTCTTAATTTCTTCTAGCATTTTTTCAGGTTCAAAATCTCCACACACAACAATTGCCATATTAGATAAGTTATAAAATGTATGATAACATTTATATAAAATTTCTTTATCTATTTTACTAATTGAATCAATTGTTCCAACAACATCAATCTTTACTGGATGATTATGATATAAGATTTGCATAGCATTTAAATATACTTTCCAATCTGGAGAATCATCATACATCATAATTTCTTGTCCTATAATCCCTTTTTCTTTTTCAACATTCTCATCTGTAAAATAAGGATTTTGTACATAATTCATTAATTCATCCATAGCTGGATAAAAATTATCTGTACAACCAAATAAATATGCAGTCATATCATTTGTCGTAAAAGCATTTGCATCTACACCCAAAGCGGTTAAGGTATCTAAACTATTTGTACCATTTTCTTGTTCAAATAATTTATGCTCTAAAAAATGAGCAACACCATTTGGCACTTCTGTTTTCGTATTTTCCCCAGGAACAATAAATACATTTTCATTCGAACCATAATTTGTTCCCCATATCATATATTTTTTCTTCATTCCTTTTTTAGGAATCACCATGACTGTTAAGCCATTTTCCAATTTTTCTAAATATAATGTTTCTTTTACCTTTGAATTTTCTATCACTTGCATTTATTTTTCTCCTATCATCATTAATTTCTTAAAAAATATATTGTGTTGATTTCTACTTTATGAGCTACTTGTTCAACATCATCTTTTGTCACTTTTCCTATTCTTTCTATATACTCATCTACTGATTTTTGATTTCCAGACATTTCTTGTCCAAAATAATACGTAATACTTGTATCTTGTTCATCATCTATCGTCTTTATAGATGATATAATTGCTTTTTTTGCATTTTCTACTTCTTCTTCCGTAAAATCTCCATTTTTCATATCTTCTAATTGCTCTTTAATTAAATTTAGTGCTTTTTCATAATTTGAAATTTCTATTCCACAATTTATGAATATATTATCCTTATATTTAAAATATCTAGAACTAGCTTCATAGGCTAAATTTGCTTTTTCTCTAACATTTTGAAATATTTTAGAATTTGCACTTCCTCCTAAAATCGTGTTATATATCATAACATTATATTTCTCATCTTCGCTTTGTGAGTTCACATCTAAACCGACTACTAATTTTCCTTGCATTACATCCATTGTTTCTATTTTTTCACCTTGTTTAACTGTATTTTTTTCACTTTCTTGATTATAGATAGGTTCTCTCTCTTGTAAATTTGTTATATTTTGATTTTCTGTTATGATATTTACTAATTCTTCATTTACATTTCCTGAAACAAAAATATCTATTTTACATTGTTCTATTAATTGTTTATATCTTTCATATAAATTTTTCTTATTAATATCTTTTAAATCCTCTACATATCCAAATCGATATAGTCCGAATGGTTTTCCTTGATACATTTCTTCAATACATCTATCTAATGCATATCTTCTTTTATTATCCACTCTTCCTTGTATTCTTTGTTTCATATTGTTTTTTTCTTGTTCTACATATTCCTTTTTAAATCCATTGTCTTCAATTAATGGATTTAATATAATATCTAAAATATTTTCAATCGCTTTTTTCAATATATTTTCATTTGTTTGTGGTAGAAATGAATCATTTACAGTTTCTATATAAAATTTTAATACTTGATTATCTCCTGTTTTATCAATACCACAATCAAAACTTGCACCATATAATTCTTCTAGCTGTTTACTAATTTCCTCTTGTGTTTTTAATGTATTGCTTCCTCTCCTTAACACAGCAGAAATAAGTGCATTTGCTGTTACTGTTTCTCTTTCTAATTTTGTTGTTAAAAATACGGCTACTAAATTTGTTTTAAACTTATCTGTATTTAAAATATGAAGTTTGATTCCTTTTTTTATTTCTTTTTTTGTATAATTCATATATCTCCTTCCCTTGATATTGATATGTTTTATCCCTCTATATATGATATATCAAAATCAATTTTCCGAATTTCTTTTTATTATGTATCATATTATAACACAATATTCACTTTACTATTATATTTTTATAAAATTTTAAGATATACTATTTTCTTTTAATAACGAAAAAACGAGATATTAACCGTTATTAATATCCCGCTTTTATATGTATTAAAATTTTCTTTTTCTTGCTGCCTCAGATTTTTTCTTTCTTTTTACACTAGGTTTTTCATAATGCTCTCTTTTACGAACTTCTTGTAATACTCCATTTCTAGCACATTGTCTCTTAAATCTTTTTAGAGCATCTTCTATATTACCATTATTAACTTTTATTTCTAACATTTAAATTCCCCTCCTTCCGGT
>CALXLP010000036.1 GCA_944389225.1 uncultured Clostridia bacterium
ACTTAAAATCAAAAAAATAAATCTAAAGAAAAGACTGTTGAGCAAAATATTTTTTATATACTTTGTCAACAGTCTGAATAGATATGAATAACTAAATTCATATCTATTTTTGGATTAATAATATATTTCAATTTGTTGAGAAAAATATTTTTCGTTTTTAGTAGTATGCAAGTTTAAATTTTTACTTTTATTTAAAATTTTTCTAACTTCCCATAAACCTAATCCAGTATGATGTTCTTTTCCAGAAAAGCCTTTATTAAATATTTTTTCAGTATCAACATTTTTATCGTTATATGTATTTTCTATAGTTATGAGTTGTCTATGATTTTTAGCATCATCTCTAAAGATAATATTAATGATTTTCTCTTCACACTCACCGCTTGCATCTATTGCATTATCTAAAAGAATACCTAAAACTCTAGTAAATTCATATATTTTCATATTTAGCTTACTTAAATCCAGTAAAAGAGACATATTGACTTTTATTCCTTTTTCCTCAGCCTCATCATATTTGGTAGTCAACAAACTATATACACCAGGATTATTAATTAGCTTAGGATTTAGAACATATAAATTGTTTACTTTTTGACAATCATCTTCAAGTTGTACATAATATTTTTTTAATCCTTCCATGTCATTTGTTCTTACATAGCCACCAATGGTTGTTACAATATTATCAAAATCATGTTTAAAACCTCTTACATTATCATGTAAAATACTTAATGTTTTATTATATTCTTCTGCATTTTGTAATTTCTGAGTAGTTATAGATAACTTAATAACTCTTGTGAGGCTGTATATACTTATAGAAAAGTATGATAATAATGTTATAAATACTAAAAATGTTACAGGTAATGGGAGAGAATCTATACAATAAGTATTTACAATTAATTGAACAATTATAGTAAAAAATCCTAAAAATATATTCAAAATTATTATACGAGAAGTATTTTTGGGTAAATTATCTAAAGCTTCTAAATGCAATTTTCGATGTTTAAAAATTAGTATCATAATAAAAATACTAATATATACAATGAATAAGTGGAAAATTCGATAAATTGGTATAGTTAAAATATCGGTAGAGGTTATATTAAGTATGTTCATATATGGATGAGATACTAATGTACTTAATAAAGCAAAAACTATAGTAGGAGCGATTACTGCAATTAAAGTTTTAGTAGTGCTCATTGAAAATATTAAATAAATAAGTATAAATAAAGCAACATAGTTAAATATCATATTAGCAGGTGATGGGATAAGAAAATTTGATATTATACTTACTAAAGAAGAGATTATCACATAAATTATTTTTAGTTTTGTTTTAACTTCTATTTTAAATATAGCCAAAATTAAGTATAGGATAAGAATATTTTCAATAAAAAATAAAGGGATAGTCAAAAGTGAAGTTAATGTTTCATTAGGCGTAGTTAACGCATTCCATATATTATTCAATAATTCCATGATTTTTTACAACCTCCATAAATTCTTTCTTATATTTAGGTCCAATACTACAAAATGTATCATTATTAAAATATACAGTTAAAGCAACAGGATCTACATTTTTAATATTGTTTAAATTGACAATATAAGATTTGTGACATCTTACAAAATTATCAGGTAATTTATCTTGAATCTTATTAAAAGAACTATAAGACTCATAATCACGAGAAGAGGTATGAAAATTTAATTTCATACCATCTCTTTTAATATATTGAATTTGCGTTTCATCTACAAGTGTATTTTTATTATCAATTTTAATATATTTCTTTGGTAATCCATAAATATCATCAAAAAGCCTTTTTACAGTATCTTCTAATCTTTCATAAGTAATAGGTTTAGCTAAATAATCAAATGTTTTGTATTTATAAGCCATCATAGCATATTCTAAATGACCAGTTGTAAATATAAGATAAACATCTTTATTTTTCTTTCTAATTTCTTCTGCTAAATCTAAACCAGTTTTTTTAGATTTTAAATTAATGTCTAATAATAAAACATCAATTTGATTGTCATTGTCAAAACAAGCCAATAAATCTTCAAAGTTATTAAATTTGAAAGCTACTTGACCATCAAGATTATTTTTTGTAAATATATTTTCCAAAAGTTTTTCTAATCTATCTAAAATATGTATATTATCATCACAAATAACAAAATTTAACATATGAGAATCCCCCTTTTTATTTGATAAAATAATATGTTTCGACAATAAAAAAATAATTACCTTATTTTTCCAGCAACAACAACAATATATTCTAAAATAATCATCTTGTCAATACTCTCAGAATAATTTTATATTGCAGATAAAAGCGTTAATACCAGTAAAAAATGGAAGTGAAATGAAAAAGGTGATAAAAATAAATTTACAATTATTAGGAAATTAGTTAGCCTTTGCGAGAATAATGTTAAAAAGTTTATCTTCATATAAGAA
Organism: uncultured Clostridia bacterium; assembly: GCA_944389225.1. GTDB lineage: Bacteria > Bacillota > Clostridia > TANB77 > CAG-508 > CAG-269. Next base: position 2,429 of record CALXLP010000036.1, read on the forward strand.
AGAATAATATTTTTGTAAATGCATAATATTAAAAAGATAAATGAAAAGATGGAGTGAATGTTATGAAGAAAAATAAAATAATTGTAAACATGATTATGATGAGTGCATTGGTAATAGCGATATCAATTGTTTCTATAATTGATATATATACATATGAAGATATGAAAACAAATGCAAGTGTAAGCACTAAAAAAATAGAATGGGGAATAAAGAGAAATGATAATCACGAGCAACCAGATCTCGGAAGTGAAAATAGAAAAGTATTAGAAGAAAATAATGGAATAGCATTAGGAAATAGTGAATCAAAAGTAATTTATTTAACATTTGATGAAGGATATGAAGCTGGATATACAACTCAGATTTTAAAAATATTAAAAGAAAATGATGTAAAGGCAACTTTTTTTCTAACAGCACATTATATCAATACTCAAGAAGAATTAGTAAGACAAATGATTGACGAAGGACATATTATAGGAAATCATACGGTAAATCATAAAAGTATGCCAAGTTTAACAGAAGAAGAAATCAAAAAAGAAGTGATGGATTTACATCAAAGTGTATATGAAAAATTTGGATATGAAATGAAATATATAAGACCACCTAAAGGAGAATTTAGTGAGAAAACAATACAAGTAACAAATTCATTAGGATATAAAACAGTTATGTGGTCATTTGCTTATGAAGATTGGAATGAAGAAAAACAACCAAATGAAGAAAATGCAAAAGAAAAAATCTTGAATAATCTTCATAGTGGAGAAATTATGTTGTTACATGGAAATTCAAAAACGAATACCAATATTTTAGATAGTATTATCAAAGAAGCAAAAAATATGGGATATGAATTTAAGTCTCTTGATGATTTTGAACAGTAAAAAGGGAAAAATGAGTCCGTTCCCTAAATCCCTTTTTTAGAAAGGATAGATAATAAACATGAAAAAAAATAGAATGCGTAAATTAAATAAGATATTGGAAATTCCAGAAGAAGTTTATTCTGATGTTCCTAAAATTTCTTTGATTGGATTTGATGAAATGATTATTGAAAATTATAAAGGAATTTTGGAGTATGAAGAGTTTTTTATAAGGATTAGTACATATAAAGGTCTTATTAGTATCAATGGATATAATCTAAATTTAGAAACGATGACAAATGATGATATACGTGTAACAGGAAAAATAGAGAGTTTTGATTTTGAAAGAATAACAGATTAGCTAAAAGGAGAGATACATGTTCATAAAGAAAATTATCAATTATATATATGGATATTTACGAATTGTCGTAGAAGGGTATTATATTGAAAGATTTATTAATATTTGTAGAAATCGAAATTATATGATGTGGAATATAAAGAAAGTAAATGATATAAACATAGCATTAAATATAGAAATAAAACATTTTAAGGAAATTTGTAAAATTGCGAAAAAGACACAATGTAAAATATCTATTAAAGCCAAAAGAGGGTTACCTTTCTTTCTTAATAAATATAAGAAGAGAAAACTGTTTGCATTATTTTTAATATTTGTTCTTGCAATCATCTTTTTAAGTTCACGTTTTGTATGGAATATAGAAATTATAGAAGAAAATGGATTAACAATTGAAAATATTATGGAAGATATTCAAGAAGCAGGACTAAAAACTGGAATATTAAAAAATGATGTAGATACAAAAGAAATTATTAATAAAGTAAGATTAGAAAGAGATGATATTGCATGGATGGGAATTGAATTAAAAGGAACCAATGCAATTGTTAGATTAGTAAAAGCTGATGAAAAACCAGAGATTGTTGATGAAGATGAATATTGTAATATTGTTTCAAATAAAAATGGTGTGATTACCAAAATAAATGCACAAGATGGAACTGCAAATGTGAAAGTAGGAGATACCGTAAGTGTAGGAGATGTATTAATTAATGGATGGATGGAAGGAAAATATACAGGAATTCGATATGTCCATGCTAAGGGAGAAATAGAAGCAAGAGTCTGGTATACCATGAATAAGACGATTCAATATACAACTACGGAAAAACAGTATACAGGAAATATGGAGACAAATTATGGAATAAAAATGAATAATTTTAAAATAAATTTTCCGAAAGGGGTTTCAAAATTTGAATTTTATGATACAATAGAAACTGAAAATAAAATAAAGCTATTTTCTAACTTCTATTTACCGATTTCCGTAGTAAAAACGACTTATCAACAATATGAAGAAACAGAAAAGACATATTCTGTTGAGAAAGCGAAAAGCTTAGGGATACAAGAAATAGAAGAAGAATTAGAAAATCAAATAGAAAATAAAGAAAATATTGTAAATAAAAATATAAATACTTATGAACATGAAAATAGTATTGATATTTATGTTACATATGAAGTGCTAGAGATGATAGGGACAAATGAAAAAATTGTGTTTTGAAGGGATGATATAAATGGAAGAAAAAAGTTTGAGAATCACAGGAACAGATAAAACATTTTTTAATAAGATTACAAAAACATTAACAAAAATGTTAATACCAACCAAGATTGGAATTAATGGAATGTTAATTTCAATAAAAAGAAATAGTCTATTAAAAGCATTTGAAGCATATGAAAATAGTGGCGAAAACTATAATCAAAAAGAAGCTGAAGAAAAATATGATGCTGCCTATGAAAGCTATCTAGAAGCTCTAGATAAGTATGTTATGGATTCTATTTATAAGAAAGTAAAAAATGATACTGCATCAGATTTTGAGAAAGAAGCATTATCTAAATATTATGAAGTAACTAGTTTGAAAGAAAATGAATTTGTAGAATACAAAAATAGAAAACAAAAATATTTATTAGAATTAGATAATGATGGTGTTCAATTATCTGGAAAAGAAAAATTAATTGAAAGATACAATCAATTTTATGTTTCAAAAATGGATATGTTGTATAAAGGAATCTTAAAAAATTATTCAATAAAATTAGCAGATACAATGAATACTTATGAGTCTTCAAAAGAATGGATATATACTAAAATATTTTATACATTAGAAGAATATATACAAAATATTTTGGCATTAAAAATAAGAATTGGAAATGATACTGTTGCAAAAGATGTAATAAAAGAATATGAAAATTATGAAACTTATACAGTAGGAAAATTAGATACAAAAGATAATATAGAGAAAAATGTTTTATTATTAAGCATTAGTAGAAAATTATTTACACATAGTTTGCCATTAATTGTTGCAATACAATGCTATGAAAAAGTTTTAAAAGATGCAAGAATTTTAGTTCAAGACACAAAGATTGCTACAAAGAGAGAAAAAGCATATAGCATGTTAATTAACTTATTTGAAGATTATAATGTGAAATTATTATCTACAAAAGTATATTGGGAAAATGCAAAAGATAGAGAAGAATTTAAAACTTTCTGGAACAAGTATAAAGAAATATGTAAATTAAAAGAAACAAACTTTATTGAATATGTAAGACAAAAAGAAGTTTTATTTATCAAGAATGATATGAAAAAGATACAAGAAGGAAATACAAAGACAGATTATAGTAAATTGATTACATATTATAAAAGAAAATTAATTGATTATGGTGCATTAAGAGAATTAAAAAATGCATGTATATCAGAAGGAAAATATACAAAAAAATTAAAGGAAGTTGCATAAATGGAAACATATGAAATCATATATAAAGATATTGAAGAGGTAAAATCTTGGGAAGATATTGTAAAAAAAGTCTTTGAGAAATGTTTTAAAGAAGAGGGATTGCAAGATTCAAAATTATATATTACTGTAACCTTTACAAATCCTGAAAACATACAAAGTATCAATAAAGAATATAGGAATATAGATAGGCCAACAGATGTACTTTCTTTTCCTATGTTTGAAAAAGAAGAATTAGACAAAAAGATACTAAAAAACGACTTTTCATATCAAGATATATTAGGAGATATCGTTATCTCTATACCTAAAGTAGAAGAACAAGCAAAAGAATATGGACATAGTTTTGAAAGAGAATTAAGTTATATGTTGGTTCATGGATTTTATCATTTGATGGGATATGACCATATGGAAGAAGAAGATAAAAAAGAAATGCGAACAAAAGAAGAAAAGATATTAAAAACGTTAAATATATTACGATAAAAGGAAATAAGAAGGGAGTACATATGGAAAAGGGTGGAATAAAAATTTTAATTGCCATATTAGTTGTTTTAATTATTGTAGCAGGTGTTGTATTAGCCTATAAAATTACACAAGATAAAAATAATACAGAAACAATATCTGGTGAAGAAAATAAGGAAACAGTAGCAGTAGAAGAAGAAAAGACAGTACAAATATTTAGTGGAAAGGACAGACCATTTGCAGTTATGATTGATAATCATAGTGATGCTTGGCCACAAGCTGGATTGAATCAAGCATATATGGTGTATGAAATTATTGTAGAAGGTGGAGAAACTAGATTGATGGCTCTATTTAAAGGCGTTGATTTAGACAAAATAGGACCAGTAAGAAGTGCTAGACATTATTTCATAGATTATGCAATGGAAAATGATGCCATTTATGTACATTTTGGACAAAGTCCACAAGCACAAAGTGATATAAAGAAATTTAGTATTAATGATATTAATGGTATAGCAGAAGATGGAACAACTTTCTGGAGAGTAAAAGATAAATATGCACCACATAATGCAGTAACAAGTACAGAAAAATTATTAGAATCAGCAAAAAGTAAAAATTATAGAACAACATCAACAGAAAAAAGTGTGTTAAATTATGTGACAGATGAAGTGAATTTAGAAGATGGGCAAGTTGCTGATACAATCACAATACCACATTCAGATTTACAAACTGTAACATATGAATATGATAAAGAAAATAAAGTATATGTAAGATATGCAAGAGGAGAAGAACAAACTGATTGGGATACAGATGAACCTGTAACAACAAAAAATATTATCATTACATTCTGTAATAACTATACTTTATCAGATTCAGAGAATAAAGGTAGACAAGGGTTAAAAAATATAGGAACATTTGATGGATACTATATTACAAACGGAAGAGCTATCAAAATTCAATGTATCAAAAATGCAAGAGATGAAAAAACAATTTATCAAGATATGAACGGAAATGAAATTCAAGTAAATGATGGAAATACATTTGTTAATATATGTCCAACAAATGCAGATGTAGAAATTGAAGGGACAGAAGAAGTAACAGGAACAACAAATACAGTGAACGAATAGAAAGGATGTGTAAATTATGAATGTATATGATACAGCAAATAGATTAGCAGCAGAAATAAAACAATCAGAAGAATATGTAAATTATAAAATGGCAAAACAAGCATTATCATTAAATCCTGATTTAAAAAAGAAGATTGGTGAATTTGAAGTTGCAAGATATGAAGCACAATTAACACAAATGCAAACAGGAAAAGAAGATGTAGAAAAAACAAATAAGATGAAAGAATTATATGCAGAATTAATACAAATAGAGGATGCAAAAAAATATTTTGATGCAGAAATGAAATTTAATATTATATTAGCAGATGTAAATAAAATCATAGGTGAAGCAGTAAGAGATGTTATACAATAAAAAAGAGCAATAATAGAAATAAAGGAATAGAAAATGGAATATTTCACAATCATTATATTTTTAATCATTTTAATAATTATTTTGAAATATCTATTTGGATATAATAAAAAGCAAATAGAAGAAATAGCAAAAAATGAGGAATTGGATGGTATAGCTAAAAAGTATCCAGATAATATAGATATGTGTAAAGAATATTTAAAAATGTTAAACAATGAAACTGTTACAGTAGAAGAAGATAAAACAGCAAATAGTTCTTTATATATAGCCATATCAAATAAAATATTAATAGCTGATGTTAAAGAAAGTTTTACAAGAATACAAACGATTGCACATGAATGTTTGCATTCTATTCAAGATAGAAAAATATTATTGTTTAATTTTATATATTCAAACATATATATGTTATATTTTCTTGTTATATCTATCTTGAAATTATGTAATATACTTCCGTATGAGATGATGTTCTTAGTGATTCTAACTCTTGGCGGATTTGTTTATTATTTCATAAGAAGTTACTTGGAAGATGATGCAATGATAAAAGCAAGATTTTTAGCTAAGGAATATATGGAAAGTAAAAAAATATCTTCACAAGAAGAAATTGATAAAATTGTAAAACAGTTTGATAAACTAAACTATTTAGGAATTAAAAGTGTGAATTATATATTATGTTTAACAATTATGATGGAAATAATCATTTTTTGTGGAATATGTTTGATAAGATAAAAAGGAGGGAAACAAAGATAAAATACATCTTTGTTTTTTTTCTTAGAATAAGTAGTATAAAACCATAAAAAAATATTGCAATATTCAATGTTTACATATATAATATAAACATTGATATATCATGTTGAAAGGATGTTTAGAAAATGAACAAAACAAAAAGAAAAATTTTTGAAACATCAATGAAATTGTTTGCTGAAAAAGGGTATGATGCCACTAGTATTGAAGAAATTACTGCAACAGTAGGTGTAGCAAAAGGAACTTTGTATTATCATTTTTCAAGTAAAGAAGAAATCTTCAATTTCTTAATCGAGGAAGGTATGAAACTATTGCAAAATAGTATTGATATCAAAACAGCCAAATATGATAATTACATTGACAAGTTAAAAGCAGTGGTCTTAATCCAGATTAAAATTGTTATGAAATATGAGGATTTGATAACCATTTTACTAAGCCAATTTTGGGGTAATGAAGCAAGAAATCAAAAGTGTAAACAACATATTTATGAATACATTAAGAAAATTGAAGAAATTGTTAAAGAAGGAATTGATAAAAAACAAATAAAAGCAGGAAATCCAAAAGTAATTGCTTCTGAAATTTATGGATTGATTTGTTCAACATTGGTATATAAATTGAGAAATGAAAAAGAAATTGATATTATGAAATTATATAAAGAATTTGAGAATACGGTAATAGAAGGATTAAAAATTAAATAGATGGGGGATAGAAAATGAGAGAGCCAATACATGATTTTATGAAATTTACAGATTTAAGAGATATGTTAGAAAAGTCTGAAAAACTTTATGGAGATAGACCAGCCTATGTATTTAAAACAGAAGAAGAAGGAAAGTTTAGAGAAATTACTCATAAAGAATTTAGAAATGATGTAAAAGCATTAGGAACTAAATTTGTAAATATGGGACTAAAAGATAAAAGAGTTGCTGTTATATCAGAAAATAGATATGAATGGGGAATTGTTTATCTAGCTGTTGTAAATGGAACTGGTGTTATTGTTCCATTAGACAAGTCTTTACCAGAAAATGAAATAGAGAGCTTAATTATTCGTTCAGAAGTAGAAGCGATTGTATATTCAGAAAAATATAATGATGTTATGAACAAGATTAAGAAAGAAAATAATACAAAAGTAAAATATTTCATTTCTATGGATTTAGAAAAAGAAGAAAATGGTGTATATTCTGAACATGAATTAATAAAACAAGGAAAAGAATTATTAGAAGCAGGAAATAGAGAATTCTTAGATGCAAAAATTGATGCAGAAAAGATGTCTATTATGCTATTTACGTCAGGAACGACTGCTATGTCAAAAGCAGTTATGTTATCACATAAAAATATATGTGCCAATTTAATGGATATCACATCTGTTTTAAGAATTTATGATACAGATAGATTTTTATCTTTTTTACCACTACATCATACATTTGAATGTACAACTGGATTTTTATATCCATTATCAAGAGGTTCTTCAATTGCATTTTGTGAAGGAATTAGACATATAGCAGATAATTTAAAAGAATACAAAGCAAGTGTCATGGTTTCTGTTCCAATTTTATTTGAAGCAATGTATAAAAAAGTAATGAAAACAATTGAGAAAAAAGGTAAGTTGAAAACTGTACAAAAAGGAATTAAGATTAGCCAATTCTTATTAAAATTTGGAATAGATATTAGAAAAAAATTATTTAAAGAAATTCATGATACATTAGGTGGAAATATAAGAGTATTTGTGGCAGGAGGAGCTGCTTTAGATCCAGAAACAGAAAAAGGATTTAATGAACTAGGATTTACATTATACCAAGGATATGGTTTAACAGAAAGTTCACCAGTTATTTCTGTTGAAGATGATAAATATCAAAGATTAGGTTCTATTGGAAAAGCTTTCCCAAGTTTAGATGTTAAAATAGAAGATCCTAATGAAGAAGGAATTGGAGAATTGATGGTAAAAGGTCCATCTGTTATGCTTGGATATTATAACAATGAAGAAGCAACAAAAGAAACGATTACAGAAGATGGATGGCTACATACAGGAGATTTAGCTAGAATAGATAAGGATGATTTTATCTTTATTTCAGGAAGAAAGAAATTTGTCATTGTTTTAAAAAATGGAAAAAATATATATCCAGAAGAAATAGAAACATTAATTAATAAAATTGAAGGTGTAAAAGAATCTTTTGTATATGGAAAACCAGAAGATGATGGCGACTATAAAATAAGTGCAAAAATAGTATATGATGAAGAATTAGTAGAAGAAGTTTATGGAACAAAAGACCCAGAACAATTAAAAGAAAAAATTTGGCAAGAAGTTAAGAAAATGAATAAAACAATGCCAGCATATAAATATGTAAGAGAAATTAGTGTAACAAACAAAGAATTAATAAAAACAACGACACAAAAGGTAAAAAGATTTGAAGAGATAAAAACAGTATTATAAGAATTAACCTTGTTGTATATGAAAAAATCCATATTGGGTTAAGACAAAAGAAGATTTTTTCTATACAATAAAAGCGTGCATTAGCAGAATGAAATGGACAAAGCAGAATTTTCATTCTGCTTTAACTATTTTATAAAGAATACTACGGAAGAAGTAATTCTAGTAAAAAAGTAAAAAAATCAGAAATGTTACAAATTTGTAATATTTTTGTAACAAAAACTTAAAGAAAAAATCTTCCGTTGGTATTGTAGTTTTTTGTAGGTTAATGTATAATTATAATTGTATAAAAACATATGCTTAAGATAAAAAGGAGGTAATTTACATGTCTAGATCTGGCATAGTAAATGTGAGAATGGTTATTACTGAGGAGAAAATATTATCAAATATAGATAAAGTACATAAGCTTATTAACCCAAACAGTAAAAAACAAATTGTACAATTAGAAGATGATTCTTATTTTAAAGATTTAATAGAGTCTATCAAAACATATTTAATTGAATATCCAAAAAAGAAAAATTTTCCAATAAGTGTATATAAGGCTGCTTATGGATTAGTTGAATATGCTACAAATCAATTTGAAGAAAATACAAAAAAGATTGAGGAATTGATTAGACAAAGAGAACAAAATATAGCTTTATCAGGAAAATTGAAAGAATTAATTGATGTTGTAGATAATAAACAAAAAGATTGGAAAGATCAAGTAAAAAAAGCAGAAGATGAATTCCCAGAAGATATTATTGATACTTTAAATATTGTTGGAAAATCTAAAGGAAAAAAATCTCAAAATTATCAAGATGCTATGAAACTATTAAATGCTAGAGTAACAAATCTAGAGTCTAATTTGCATATAGAAATTGATATGGAGAGAATAGAAGATAGATCAAAGGCATTAAGTTATATAGGAATTGAAGTAGCAGATGCATTAAAATCTATCCCAACACCAGTAGAAGAAACTACTCCAGTAGTAGAACAAGTACAAGCAGAACAAAATGTTCAACAAGTAAATGTAGCTGAGCAACAATATCAACAAGCTGTAACCTTTGAAGCAAAACCAAGCTTATGGCAAAGAATTAAAAATAGTAAGATTGTAAGAGCAATTAGATATATTACAAAAATCAGAATTGTTATACAATATCCAGCATTACCAGAAGGTAAGGGTTCAGATAACTATTAAAATAAAATATAAGGAGTTAGCCTAATAACTAACTCCTTTAATAAGTATAAAGAAAAATATATCTTAGACAAAAAGTAATGAATAATTAGCAAGAAATTATAGGAATTTGAAAAAATGTCTTGACAACTAAATGAAAATAGTTTATACTTTAACTTGCGTTAGGAAAACGCTCCCTTAGCTCAGTTGGTCAGAGCAACCGGCTCATAACCGGTGGGTCCAAGGTTCGAATCCTTGAGGGAGCACCATTATACATATGGGTAGGTGGCCGAGTGGCTAAAGGCGGCAGACTGTAAATCTGTTCTCATTTGAGTACGAAGGTTCGAATCCTTCCCTGCCCACCAAAAAGTTGAAATTTTAACCGATTTCAGCTTTTTTTATTTTTATTTAAAATTATTTGTAAGCATTGATATTAGTTTATTTTAGATACTTTTACTATTCAAACTACATTCAAAATTATTTACCATTTTTTATTGCTTTTTTGCTTCTGCACAAAATCTGCACAAAAGAATTGCACAAAAATTAATCTTTGTAATTCAGCCGTATCAGTCAATATACGGATTTATTTAATGTGATTTTGCACAAATTGCACAAAAAAGATAGAACTGTAAAAATGTACTGAACCCAAAAAATTGGACATTTTTTGATTAGGTACTAAGCAACTCTTTGGGAGTGAGTTCTGTATT
>CALXLP010000037.1 GCA_944389225.1 uncultured Clostridia bacterium
TGCTGATTTAAAATGGTATTGAATAATATAAAACTAGCTATCAATATGGTGATGATGACAATTCCCCAAAATATTTTGTTTTTTACTAATCTAAAGAAATTTGATTTTAACAATTTATACATGATTGTCACCTCCCATCAAGTTGATATAATAACTTTCAAGGGATTCTTCTTTTTCTTCAAATTTATTGATGATACAATTCCTTTCAGAAAGAGCAATTGCTAACTCTGTGATATTCAACTTATGATATAAATAAATTTTTTCTTTTGAAATAACTTCATAAGGAAATTGTTTTTCTTCAAAATACTTTACACATTCTTTTATATTACTAACTTCAAGTTCTAGTCTTTTTTTACACTTTTTTTCTAATTCTTCTTTAGGAATTTCTTGAATCATATGTCCATTTTCAATAAATCCATAATCAGTTGCAATTTTAGATAATTCATCTAAATAATGGCTAGAAATTAGAAAAGTAATGCCTCTTTCCTTATTCAATTTTAAAATTAATTCTCTAATTTCAATAATTCCTTCTGGATCTAATCCATTAATTGGTTCATCCAATATTAAAAAATCCGGATTTCCTACTAATGCAATAGCAATGCCTAGCCTTTGTTTCATACCTAAAGAAAAATGTTTTGCCTTTTTCTTACCTGTATCCATTAATCCTACTAATTTTAAAATTTCTTGTAAATTATCAAAGCTAGGTAATCCCATAATTCTGTATTGTTCTTTTAAATTATCTTCTGCTGTTGCATCTAATCGAATAGATGGTGTTTCTATAATAGCTCCCATTCGTTTTCTGACATCCAATATTTCTTTATCTGTATTAGGCATACCATAAATTGTATAAGTTCCATTTGTGGGATTTTGCAACCCACAAATTAGTCGAATCAAAGTTGTTTTTCCCGCTCCGTTCTTTCCAATCAAGCCATAAATAGCACCTTTTTCTATATGCATATTTAGTCCATTAATCGCTTTAAAATGATGATATGTTTTTTCCAATTGATTTGTTTCTAAAATATATTCCATAACCTCCTCCTTTCCTTATTTACTTTACAACAAAATAGTTAAGAATTCAGTTAAGAAAATCGTTAAGATTTCGTTAATTTTATTCATGCATTTTAAAACCAATTCCCCATACAGATTCAATATATTCTTCTTCTGTTACTTGTCTTATTTTCTTTCTTATATTACTAATATGTACCTTTAACGAATTTTCATCACAATCTAATGTATCTTGACTGATACATTCTAATAACTTTGATTTGGTTACTACTTGTTTCGGATGTAGTAATAATTGTTTCATGATTGCATATTCTGTTTTTGTTAAATATATTGGACTTTCTCCTATATGTACCGTATGATTTTCTTGATTAAATATCATTTGTTTATATACTAATTTTCCATTTTTATAATTTTCTTCTCTATCTTTATTCATTCTAAATTGTACCTGTATTCTAGCCAACAATTCTTCTGTTGAAAATGGCTTTGTTAAATAGTCATTTGCACCACTTAATAAAGCATTTACTTTGTCTTCTGGAGAAATTTTAGCACTAATCACAATAATAGGGACGTCTTTTACTCTTTTTATAATGTCTTCTCCATTTAATCCTGGTAACATTAAATCTAATAAAATTAAATCCACTTTTTCTTTTTCTAAAACCATTAAGGCTTCTGTTCCAGAATAACTATTTAAAACCCTGTAATTTTCTTTTTCTAATACTTCTTTTAGTAAATTATGAATATCTGTATTATCTTCTACGATTAATATAGTTTTCATACTTGTTTCCTTCCTTTATTAAAATGCAAGATGATACTATTGGAGAAAGTTTTTATTCTTTTTATAATTTTAGAATCCATTACTTGAAATTTTTTAATTTCTATTGATGCCATTGGCATTAATACAACAATATATGGAATAATATATCTTGATTTTGCTTCCCATAATATATGAAAGGCAAATCCTCCTATAAAAATTGTTGCTAAAAATATCAATTCATATGAAAGATTTTTCCTATTTTGTACCAATATGATGATGCTACAAGTACAAATAAGTATTAATACCTCTTTTTGATAAAATGTTAATGGATTTATAAACTTATCTATTATTGTATTGTCTGGTAATGTATTATTTCTAACAGCTGCATATGTATTTTCTGTCCACATAGAAGTGATTTTATTTGTATAAAATTTAAGTGTATATCCCCAGTTCTCTGAAAAATAGGTTAATCTGTCTTTTATTTTTTGAGTATATTCTATCTTCATCTTTTCTGGTTCTTTTAGTGCTGGTCCTGCTATGTTTTCATTATACCAACCATTTCCTCTTGGTCCTTCTTCCATTGCCATAAGTAAATAACTATTATTTGGATAAATTTTATCTTTATCTAAATCATATTTCTGAAAATAATAATTTTTTACTAATGATGCTGGAAACATAGCTATTATAAGATATATACATATGATGGATATTTGTAATATTCTATTTTTCCAATCTTCTTTTGACCATTCTTTCCATATATTTAATGCCAAATACATACCTGTTGCAATTATAAAAATCAGACTATTCATTCTCATCATATATGCTATCATTGTAAAAACAGAAGCTACTATCGGATAAATTATCTTTTTCGTTTCTGTATATCTCATCATAAAATAAACAGAAAATAGACATAAGGCTAAACTTGGAATATCTCCATAAATATATGTTGTAAGCATTGGCAAAGATATAAAAGTTAGTATTAATAATAATAATCGTACTTTATTCATTTTATATTTTTTAGATAGTTGATTTCCAATTTTATATATTGCTATAACAATTGCTATATTTCCAATCACATTCCATACTCTTAATATTTCCATAACATCAAAATGAATAATCTTAAAAAAGATACTATATATAAATGCTAATGTAATTTGATGTGGATATGCCTGCATATATTCTTTTAAACTAACACCTACATATGTTGGATTTTGTAAAAAATCTTGCGAATTATCTCCATAAAATGTTTGTGCTAAATTACAAACATGAACAGAATCCCCTATTACTTTTGGATTCACAAGGACAACCCATATTATGTTGAATATCATATACATCGTAAAAGCAACTATAAATAATTTTTTTCTCATTTTTTTATTAATATCTGAAGATTCATCTTTATATAAATATTGATTTACTCTATGTGTAATAAAATATATAAGGATCCCTACCAGTAAAACACCTATTATATCCCCTAAATGATTTGTTTGAATAATTGCTTGTTCTGATGTGTCTAAATAGGTTGTAAATACTATATTGACTATTACAATCATTACTAAAAATATAATTGCGAATAGATAAACAATTTTTTTCAATTTATTTTTCCCCTTTTCATAATTTACATGTCCATATTAGCATAAAAATATATAAATCACAACAAAACAGGGAAACTTGAATCAAGTTTCCCTGTTTTGCCGAGATTTTAACTCGCTACACACTGCAAGCCACTCGGCGTGCCCCTCTCTCATCCTTCTGATCATTTGCAAATTATCACTTCTATCAGCTTTGCAAATGTCAGGTTCTTCATTATACCCATTCAGTCTCAAATCTCTTTCTTCTTCCTGAAGCCGCTCTATCGACCAAGCACTGTAGTTTTTCATTTTGTTTTACCTTGTCTCCTATATGCTCTAGGAGATCCCTTTCTTTGCTTTTTATCTTCCTTATTATATCACAAATCGCTTTCAAATACAAATTATGGTAACTTACAATTTTATTCATTCTTAAATCCTAGTCCTAATACCTCTCTTGAATTTGTAATAATCACAAAACTCTTTTTATCTATTTTCCTTATAATCTGTATTGCATTTCCTACATCTTTTCTAGTAACTGCACACATTAAAATTAATTTGTCAGAATTGGTATACATGCCTTTTCCATAAATTCCCGTTGTTCCTCTTCCTATTGTTTCTCCAATTTCCTTTGCAATTTCTTCTGATTTGTCAGACACAATATAGATAAGTTTTGTAAAATAGATACCTTCAAATAAAATATCAATAATTTTTCCCATTAAATAAATAGCAATTGCTGAATATAATCCAATTTCAATTTCTCTTAAAAAAATCATATTTAAAGCGACTATTGCTATATCAATTAAAAAGATGATTTCTCCAACTTTTATTGTTGGTTTATAAATTCTTGCTATATAACTAAATAAATCTGTTCCTCCAGTTGAACTGTTACACTTTAAAATAATCGCTGTTCCTACTCCCATTAAAATGCCACCATAAATACAGGCTAAAAATTTATCTTCTGTTAAAGGGGTAACTTTATCTAATATATCAATAAACATAGATAAACTAATTGTTCCTATAATGGATTCTATAAAAAATTTTTTTCCGATTTTTAATATAGACATTAAAAACAATGGAATATTTATGATTAACATACTAATTCCCATCGGCATATGAAACAAATAATAAGTGATTGTTGCAATTCCTGCTACGCCTCCTGAAGATAATTTATTGGGCAATAAAAATAATGATACAGCTACTGCAATAATAAATGCACCTAAAATTGTTCCTAATATTTCTAATATTATTTTTTTGATTTGTATTTTTTCTTTTAAGCTCATAATAAAAATCACCTTTATTACTAGTATTGGTAATTTCAGGTGATTTTATTCTTTTTTAGAAAAATCGTAGATTTCTCTAAGCCATCTATTTTAATTTATAAAATTATTCATTCTCATTTAAATAAGCATAATATTCATCTACTTGTTGCTTTATATTTGTATTTCTAGAATCGACATCTAAAGTTTCCATTTTTTCTCTAATATCTTCAGGAAATATTTCCTTTATGGATTCTGCATATCTTTCACCATCTTCTGGCTTTATGCAATCTATTACTTCATCATTTTCTATGATAAATTTATATGGTGCAGAAGATCCACTATTTTCTACCAATTGATTATCCTGTACATAATAACTTTGAACTGTCGCCCATACATATACATAGAACTGATTTTCTTTTTGCTTAATTCCTAACTTTTGTATATCAGTAAACACTTTAAAATCACTGATATCATAATCAGGCTCATCATCTTTTGATTCTAAGATATACTGTGGTTCTTCTAGACTTACCAAATATTCTTCTACTTTTCCATATAAATCTTCTCTGTTGTTAACTATTCTCTCTGTTGTCATATATAAGCCAACTCCTAAAAGTATTAAAACAAGAACAATTACTAATATAATTACTACTAAAACTTTTTTCATAAATATCCCCTCTATTTTTTACTTACTTCTTTTTTCTCTTCCTCTTTTTCTTCATAAGCAAAATCTTTAAATGTTTTTGTTACTTCAATTTTTGACTTTCCTTGTTTAATCGATTCATCTTGTTTTAAAACTAAATCCACATCATAATATTCTTTTAATTTCTTGACATTTTCCTTTTTATGTCCGATGACATTATTAGCATCTATTGGATTTACTTTCACTTCTACTTCTTTTACTTTTACATTTAATTTTTTAATTTTTCCAACAATAGCATCATACCACATAGCTGATTCCACCAATTGCCTGAATGCTGGGTGATATGGTCCTGCTACAACTTCACTTTTTTCTCGACTCGGATCTGCAATTTCATCTGTGCTTTGTAAGCCGACTCTAATAATATCAATTTTCTTATCTGCAAACATTCTAACCAACTCTTTACAAGTTTCAATCGCTTGTGGTAATGGTAATGGTTCATAAATGCCTTCTTGATATTCTTTTTCTAATTTTGTGTTCTTCACTACTAAAACTGGATAAATTCTTACCATTTTTGGTTTTAATTTTATCAATGCTTTTGCTGTATTAATTTCATCTATCCTTGTGCTTTCTGGTAATCCAACCATCATTTGATGTCCTAATTTAAACCCATAAAATCGAATTAATTTAGATGCTTTTTTGACATCTGCAAATGTATGTCCTCTATTGGCTCTTTTTAAGATATAATCATTTGAAGATTGTACTCCTAATTCAATCGTTTTTACTTTATATTTTTTTAGTCTTTTTAAAATATCTTTATTAATACAATCTGGTCTTGTAGATATTCTAATACTTTCTACTTTTCCATTTTTTACATATTCATATGCTAATTCTAATAGTTCATTTTGCAATGTTTCTTCTATTGCTGTAAAACTTCCTCCAAAAAAGGCAATTTCAATTTGTGCTTCTTTATCTTTTATATTTTCTAGGTAATTATCTATTATCTTTTTTGCTTCTTCTTTTGTCATATTCTTCTTTTGACCACTAATTGATTTTTGATTACAAAAAATGCAATCATTTGGACAACCTAAATGTGGTACAAATATCGGTATTATGTATTGATGTTTCATAGATTTACCTCTTTTCTATTTTAAATTTTCAAGTGCTTTTTTTGCAGCTTGCATTTCAGCCCCTTTTTTGCTTTTTCCTGAACCCTTTGCCAAGACTTTTCCATTAAATTTGACTTGTGCTTCAAAGCTTTTGTCATGGTCTGGTCCGCTTTCTTTTATAATCTCATATTCTATTTTAACATCTCCTGCTTCTTGTAGCTTTTCTTGTAATACCGTTTTATAATCTTTATCTCCTACATGTTTACTTGCTTGTTCAATTTCTTCTTTTAAGTTTTCAATGATAAATGTGTTTACTGGTTCTAATCCACCATCTAAATACATAGCAGCAATGACTGCTTCTACACTATCTGCTAGTATAGCTGGTCTTTTATTTCCTCCATTTATCTTTTCTGATTTTCCTAATAACAAATAGTCTCCAAAATGATGCTTTGTTGCTACTTTGTATAAGCTTTTTTCACATACAACTGTTGCTCTTACTTTTGTCATTTCTCCTTCTTTTAGATTTTTATAATGTGTAAATAAATATCTGCTTGACAAAAATTCTAATATGCTATCTCCTAAAAATTCCAACTTTTCATTACTGTCTATATGTTTTTCATAGGCATAAGATGTATGTGTTAATGCTTTTTTTAGTAATTCTTTATTTTGAAATGTATATCCTATTTCTTTTTCGATTCCTTCTAAATTCATGTTTGCTCGCTTTCCTTCCTAAGTCAAATCTAGTTTTTAAGAAATTTATTTCTTTCTAATTTTCTCTTTGAACTTTATGCCTTTATTATATACTATTTTACAGATTTTGCAAGCAAATTCCTATAAATAACAAAATAACACCACATAAAATGGTGCTATTTTATTATCTTCCATATATAACTTCCTTCTTCTTGAATCATTTTTACTCCAGATATTGAAATAATAGGACGAACTCCAAATGGTCCTCCATTATATCCATCTTCTCTAGTACTACCACCACTACCATTTACATTATATAAATAACGTTCATATCCATTATAAAATGGAGAGGCTAACCAATAATTAGAATTAGAATGTGGATCTGGTGTATAGTTTTGTAATATAAATAAACCTTTGCTTTTTTCCGTATTTATATATAATTGATCTGAACTTGGATTTTTTCCTATTATATCTTCAAAATTTATGGACCTTATATCTTTTACTGTTCCACTTGATATATTGGTTCTAAATAAATCTTCTCCTGTAGTACTATCAGTTGCTTCAACTATTTCTCCAGCATTTTTAATTTCTATATATCCCCCATGTTCCTTTTCTATACCTGTTTTATTTAATGTACTAGTTGTTCCTGTCACATTGAATACAATATTTTCAAAATTATATAATAATCCTGCTGCTGCATAAACATTATTATAGCTTGCTACCCCATAATATCTTTCTACAAAAGCATTTCTTTGTGCACTATCTCCTGCCCAATTTCCTATTGTTGCAGGAGTCGTATTTTCAATTTCTTTAAAATTATCATAACCATAATAATATAATTTTGCAGGTATTCCTGTACTAATAATATCTATATCATATGTTCCATCCCCATTATCTGTCTGATTTAATAATCTCCATCCTGTATTTTTGGTATATTGTGTTCCTGTATATACATCCTTGTATTCCACATCATATTGGACATAGCTATTATCTACATGTTCTGCCACTTCCACCTCACAATTTGCTGTATATTCCTTTCCATTGCTTACACATTTTGCCGTAATAATTGTTTTTCCCTTATTAACTGCTACAACTTTTCCATTTTCCGTTATTGCAACTTCTGTATCAGAACTTTCCCAAATAATATCTCCTGTTATATTAAATTTAGTCGCAGTTATGGTATATTCTGGCAAAACTCCATTTATTATAGACAATGCTAATTCTTTATCACTTAATCTAATCCCACAAAATTCTGTTACATTTCCATTTTTATCAACGATATAATATCGATTACTATCTTTAAATACAACTTCAAATTCATCACCAATGTCTGTTGCTTCTGTTTTCCCTTCTCCTGTTTCTTTATCTAGTTGTTCTTGTAGCTCATTTTCTTCAACGTTACCATATTTATTATTTCCCATTGCCTGTACTGTTGCTTTTTCTACAATTTCTTTTTCATTGGCAATTTCTGTTTCTTCTTTCGCTTGTCCTGCATTGCCGATAATTCCATTATCTCCTGTTATCGCACTTATGGTAATTCCTGCTAAAATTAATAATACGATAATTGTGATGACTAATGCAATTAATGTAATACCTTTATTCTTTTGTTTTTTCATTTCTCTCAAACTGTTCTCCTTTCTTTTGTTTTTTATTTAGATAATACATTGGTTGAAATTTATTTATTTGACTACTTAAAGTTCAATACTCTAAGAATGTAAGTCTATTCTCCAAAGCATTGATATGTCTATTTTTACAGATTTTTACCATGTGCAAAATCTAGTCAAAATGGAAAAAATATATTTGCATTTTTTCTCTACTTTTTTTCACATCTTTTTATTGACTTTACTATATTTTATTGTTAAAATTTAGATATCAAAAATTGTTCTTAGAGTATTGAACTCTAAGATTTTTTTCATTTCTATATCTAAAAAATTCCCTATTTTATTTCTACCTATTTTTATTATTTCGTAGCCGAACTAGAAATTTTTTCTACTTTGTTCTTTTTTGCACTTTTTTGTAGACAAGTTGGTTTTGTTAGTGTATAATAGGGTTGTAGAATTTTATGAAAGTGAGGAAATTAAGATGTTAGATGACAGAAATAACTCTATGAATAAAAATCAAGATAACAGAAATTTGTCTGATGTTTTTAAAGAGTTACAAGAAATTCGATATTCTCAAGCAAATCAAGTAAATACATCTTCAAATCCTAAAACAACAAATAAGAAAAACAAGCCAAAAGCTAAAGTTTCTTTTATCGAAACAAATAATGTTTCTTTTGATAACAAAAAAGGAATAAAACTTTCAAATTTACTAATTGTTTTTGTTGTTTTAGTTTTAGTCATTATTGCTATATTTCCAATGAATGTATTTTCAGTTGAAACAGGAGATACTAGTGATGATTCTGAAAAAGTTGTAGAAACAGCATCTATTCCTACTGATTTTGAAATCAACCGAAAAGCGTTGAATATGCAAAAGATAATTTCTGAAAACTCAAGTTTTGAAAAAGTAAAAGAGCAAGTTTCTGAAGAAAGAGAAATTGAATATGACATCCAAACACAACAAAATCCAACCCTTCCAAGAGGAGAACAAGTTGTTTTACAAGAAGGTGTTATGGGTAAAGAAAATGTGTCTTTAGTAAAAACTTATGAAAATGGAGAATTTATAGAAGAAATTATTTTAGCCAAAGAAACTATTGAAGAACCAACACCACAAATTTTAGATATTGGAACTTCAGATTTCTTAGCAGATTTAAATGTACATATTGGGGACACTGTTTATTTAAGTAAAAATGCAACTCTAAGAAAAGAACCTTCAGAAGATTCAGAAGAAGTTGCAGATATTAAAAACTATATAGATGTTACGCTTCTTGAACTACCTAATGAAGATTGGTGTAAAGTATCTTTTGATACAATTGAAGGATATTTACCTACTAATGTATTAACATCACCTACAAAAACACCAAGTATTATAGAAAGAAACAGAATTCAAAGAATTTTAATTAATGTCAATATTGAAATGGAATTAAATAAATCTACTGGATTAACATTAAAAGATTATCAAAAAATCTTTAAAGATTTACCAAATGATACAAATGGAATTTTTGAAGAAAATGCAGAAGTCTTTTATAACATGGACAAGAAGTATAATGTAAATGGTATCTTTATTGCTTCTATCGCTATCCATGAAAGTGCTTGGGGTACATCACAAATTGCACAAGATAAAAATAACTTATTCGGTTATGGTTCTTATGATGAAACACCTTATGATTCTTCTTATGATTTCAGTACATTTGCTGAAGGAATTGAAACTGTAACAAAATCATTAGTAAAATATTACTTAAACCCAGCCGGAACAAAAATCTATGATGGAGAAACAGCAAGTGCTTGGTATTATAATGGTCCTACTCTAGAAGGTGTTAACCAAAGATATGCTAGTGACCCAGATTGGCATACAAAAGTATATTCTTACATGGAAATGTTATATAATAGACTTAGCTAAAAGGAGTCATTATGAAAAAAATTAGAATTAAACATCATAAAACTGTTTTAACAATTTTTATATTATTACTATGTATATTATCATTTTTATATTATGATTTGATTTTCAAAACTTCTTATGCAAAAGATGAATTCTCATCTCAAGTTGAAAAAGTTGCTGAACAAAATGAAAATCCTATCTTTAAAATTCAAAAGATATTGATATATAGTAGTGCAAATGCAATTGATAAAAGTGAAAACGAATCTTTGCAAGATTTAAGTATTTTACAATATAGTGATATTGCAATAACCATAGATAATACAAGTACAGTTTATGATCTTACAAATGAAAATACTGTAAAAGATTTATATATTGATAACATAAGTATCTCAACTGACTCTGACAAAGGTCATCAATATGTTAATTATAAAAGTCCCTTTGATTTTGCAGAATACAAAGAAATTAAAGAATTAAATAGTGATAAAATAGAATATAATATTGTTAGTACAAATGAGGAAAATAATAATACAGATTATGGATCACCTACTTTTTACGCTGACTGTTCAAACCCAATCACTTTAGAATATATGAATCAAGATATTATCACAAATTATGCTGCTTCTTCTGATTCTAATACAATTTCTTTTAATGGAAAAGTACTACAAGAAGCTGGTATAGATTTAAATGATATCAATTATTCTTTAAACTTTACGATTCATATTGTGAATAATTTAAATGAAGAATTTATTTGTCCTGTAAGACTTAAAGTAGATTTAAGTGGTGATGATGGTGGTATTTATAAAGGATATAAATATGATAATACATCTGTTTCAGGATATGAATATAATTTCATTAAAATTGTAAAATAATTTTATAAAAAACCTGTATTTTATAAATACAGGTTTTTTTGATTTTATTTTTTATTTGGATTTTAATGCTCTAAATGAATTCAACACTGCTAGAACAGTTACTCCTACATCTGCAAATACTGCTGCCCACATAGAAGCTAATCCAAAAGCACTTAATATTAATACACCAATTTTTACGATTAATGCAAAACTAATATTTTGATATACAATCTTTAAAGTTTTTCTTGATATTTTCATAGCTGTTGCTATTTTGGATGGTTCATCTGTCATAATAACAATATCTGCTGCTTCTATTGCTGCATCTGAGCCTAATCCACCCATAGCAATTCCTATATCTGCTCTTGCTAATACTGGTGCATCATTAATTCCATCACCAATAAATGCTAATTTTGATTCTTCATTTTTATTTTTTAATAATTCTTCCACTTTATTTACTTTATCTACTGGAAGCAATTCACTATATACCATATCTAGCTTTAATTCTTGATTTACTTTTTCTGCAACATCTTTGTTATCTCCTGTTAGCATAACTGTTTTTCTAACACCTGCTTTTTTCAAATCTTGAATTGCTTTTTTAGAATCTTCTTTTATTTTATCACTGATTAAAATATATCCAGCATATTGTTTATTAATTGCTACATAAACGACAGTTCCCATTTCATTTACTTGATTTATATTTTTTAAATTTAATTGTTCCATTAATTTCATATTTCCACAAGCGACTTCTTTATTATCAATTGTACTAATAATTCCTTTTCCAGCAACTTCTTCACTATTCATAATTCTATTTTTGTCAATTTCTTTTCCATAAGCTTTTTGGATAGAAATTGATATCGGATGATTAGAATAACTTTCACAATATGCTGCTAATTCTAATAATTCATTTGAGTCAATTCCTTTTTCATTCATTACTTTTTGTACATCAAAAACACCTTCTGTTAAAGTTCCTGTTTTGTCAAATACAGTAATTTCAGTTTTAGATAGAAGTTCTAAATAATTACTTCCTTTTACCAATATTCCTTTTTTAGAAGCTGCTCCAATTCCACT
>CALXLP010000038.1 GCA_944389225.1 uncultured Clostridia bacterium
AATTATATAATTTAAAAAGTTATATAGAGGAAAAGGGATATAGTAAAGTAGGATATTACATTGCTATAGATGTTATTATCATTATTTTATGTATCTGTATAAATGGAATAAGAAAGAAAATAGCTAATAATATCGATCTATTAGATAAGTCAATGATAGAAGATGTAAAGGAGAAATCATTATGATTATCAATACAGGGTGTAGAACAGATATACCAGCATTTTATGCAAAATGGCTTATGAATAGAATACGAGAAGGATATGTATTGGTAAGAAATCCATATAATCCAAATCAAGTAACAAAATACAATTTATCTCCAGAAGTTGTAGATTGTTTAGCTTTTTGTACGAAAAATCCAGAACCAATGCTTACCTATTTAGATGAACTAGATAAATATAAACAATATTGGTTTGTAACCATTACCCCTTATGGAAAAGATATAGAGCCAAATGTACCAGATAAACCAAAAGTAATGGAAAGTTTAAAAAAATTATCAAATCATATTGGTGTAGATTCTATTGGATGGAGATATGACCCTATATTTATAGGAAATGGATTTGATGTGGATAAACATATAGAATGCTTTGAAAAAATAGCAAAAGAATTAAAAGGATATACGCATAACTGTACGATTAGTTTTTTAGACTTATATGAAAAAGTAAAAAGAAATGCTCCCAACATAAAGCCACCAACAAAAGAAGAACAAATGGAAATCGCAAAAGCATTTAGCAAAATCGGAAAAGAAAACGATATGGTCATTCATGCTTGTTGTGAAAAAACATATTTATCACAATATGGATTACAATGTAATGGTTGTATGAGTCAAGAAATTGTTGAAAAAGCTATAAACAATACATTACAACCACCAAAAAGAAAAAATTTAAGACAAGAGTGTAGTTGTTTAATGGGAAATGATATAGGAGCATATAATACTTGTGGACATTTATGCAAATATTGTTATGCAAATGCCAATAAGCAATTTGTAATAGAAAACATGAAGAAGCATGATGATAATTCTCCATTTTTAATTGGAAGAAGTGAACCAGGAGATAAAATCACAGAAGCAAAACAGAAAAGTTGGAAGATAGCAAATGAACAAATCAGTTTTATATAAAACCAGAATAAAAATAAAATATAAGAAAAATGTTAAGAGAATTATTTTATATGTATAGTGTAGAATAATTCTCTTTTTTATGATAGTATAATGACAAATATTAATTTGGTAATTTGTAGAGGAGATTAGAATGTATATTAATGCAAATAATGTGAATTTATATTATGAAATCTATGGGAATGGAATGCCAATTATATTAGTACATGGAAATGGTGAAACACATCAAATATTTGATGTGCTAATAAATAAGCTAAAAGATAATTATAAAGTATATGCTATTGACAGTAGATGTCACGGAAAGAGTGAAAAAACAGAAAAAATATCATATAATTTGATGGCTGAAGACATGATTGAGTTTATAAAAAAATTGAAAATAAATAAACCTATATTTTATGGATTTAGTGATGGTGGTATAATAGGATTATTAATTGCAATAAAAGAGCCAAAATTATTATCTAAACTAATCATAAGTGGAGCTAATTTAAATCCAAATGAAGTGCCTAAATCTATGCTTATATTAGCAAAAATAGTTTATTTTTTTACTAGAAATAAGATACTAAAAATGATGATACAAGAACCTAATATAACAATACAAGACCTAGGAAAAATAGAAATTCCTACTTATGTTTTAGCAGGAGAAAAAGATATTATAAAAGAAGAGCATACTAGATTAATTGCAGATAATATAAAAAATAGTACATTAGAAATAGTACCTAAAGAAAATCATAGTAGTTATATAGTTCATAGTGAAAAGATATACAATATAATAAAAAAGTATATATAAAAGAAGAAAATTAAATTACAATTTGTAATAGGTTAGGAGGTGGAAAAATGTATAAAACAGTTGTTATAGAGTATTCACCAAAAGCAGACGATATGGCTCAGAAAGTAGAAGAAAAAGCAAATGAAATGTTACAAGATGGATATGAATTAGTTACCATGTCAATTACAGGAAGAGCAAAAGCAATTCTAGTATTTAAAAAATAAATATAAAAATACGGAGGTTGTTATGAGTAATATTATAATATATGGCTCTCATTATGGAACAACAAAACAATATGCAAAAGAACTTTCAAGAAGAACTAATATAGAAGCAATTTCTTTTGAAAATGTGAAAGAAATAAATAATTATGATAAGATTATTTATTTAGGCGGATTGTATGCAGGTGGAGTATTAGGAATGACTAAAACACTAAAAAAATTAAATAAGATATCAAACAAAACAATTATATTGGTTACAATTGGATTGTCAGATCCTACAGATGAAAAAAATATAAATAATATAAGGAATAACATAAAAAGTCAAATACAAAAGGAAATTTTTGAAAAAGCAAAAATATTTCATTTAAGAGGTGGAATTGATTATTCAAAATTAAATTTTGTTCACAAAACTATGATGAAATTGCTTTATAATGCAGTTAAAAATGTACCAAATGAAAAGCAAACAGCGGAAAATAGAGCAATGATAGAAACTTATAATAAAAAAGTGGATTTTATTGATTTTTCTGGTTTAGATAAAATAATTAATGAAATATAAAAGTGAAAGTAAATTACAATAGCTAGGACGGATAATCATTGAAAATTCTCTTCTCTTTATACTATAATTCTTATAAAAAATAGCAATTTGTCTTGAAAGTTAAAATATATTTATAAATTTAATGAAATTTGTAGACAAAATAAAAAGAATATTATAGAATAAGTAGCATAGGAAATGATAGTTAGCAGATGTGGTTTTGCCACCAATTTTACGATTCTTCGTAGGAAGGGTGGTGATGTTTATGGTTAAAGAAATACTATTTTTAATAATAGCATTAATGTTATCTTTAACATTAAACGTTGCCTTGACAGCAGTTCTATACAAGAACTGGGTTGATAAGCAACTACATAAATAAAAAAAGCTCACATCTGTAACTTTGGCGAGTTAGGTGTGAGTTTTTTACAACTAAATTCGGCAAAACCACGTTTGTGGAATTGTCATTTCCTATATTTATTATAATATATGTATGAATAAAAAGTCAAGAAAAATAGGGGGATTTATGAAAAAGGGATTAAAAATATGTTTTAGTATCATAGGAGTAATAGTAATTTTAGGAATTATATTTTTTGTAGTAGATTATAACAGAGTGCAAAAACAGAAAAAGCCAATATTTTGTATACAAAATCCAGCAGGAATTATGAATGATGGAGGAACAATAGAATATTTTGGACTTGGATATAAAGTTATAGATTTCAATACATTAGCAGGATTTGATGATATTAAGATTGGCACTTGGTCTATGGACTATAATGACTTTGAGGAAGAAAGAAAAGCGTATGAAAATACATTTGAAGAAAATTTAAAATCAAATGAAGAATTTAGTCGTAGTCCAGAAAATGTTACAATAGAAGTTGACGATACTACAATAACTCCAGAAAGTGTTTCAATCATAATTACAGATAATAATGAAGAACAATATGGTTGGGGTGTAGAATTTAGAGTTCAACAAAAAGTTAATGAAGAATGGGAAGATTTACAATATGTATCTGATGATTTATCTTGGATTGATATAGCTTATGAAGTAAATGAAGATAATCAATTAACTTTAAAATTAGATATAGAACAGTATTATGGAAAATTATCTAATGGAACATATAGAATAGTAAAACCAGTTTATGATAATGGATATATGGATATATATTCAAATGAATTTGAGATTAAATTATAGTGTCGCATTAGGTTCGTTTGTTGATGCGACATTTTTTCTTAAAATTCACAATAACATTTGACTTTTTTTCATATCTATATTAATCTATTATAGGCAAGAAAAAATACACATAAAATGAAAAGTAATAAATGTACGGAGGAAATAAAGCTATGGCAAAAAAAGTATTAGAAGTAACAGACTTAAAAGATATGTTAAATAAGACAAGAGAATTATATGGAGATAAACCAGGATATAAAATAAAAATAGGAAAAGGACAATATAAAACATATACACATAATGAAATAAGAGATATGATAAACTATTTAGGAACTGCACTAATTAGTTTAGGTTTAAAAGGAAAAAGAATTGGCGTTATTGGAGAGAATAGATATGAATGGGAACTTGCCTATTTATCAGTTGTATGTGGTGTAGGAATTGTTGTTCCAATGGATAAATCTTTACCAGCAAATGAATTAGAAGAGGTTATAGAAAGATCAGAAGTAGAAGCCATATTCTATTCTAAGAAATATGAAGAAACTATCAAAAAAATAAAATATAGTGAGAAAAATAAATTAAAACATCTAATTTCTATGGATACAGATATTCATGATGAAGGAATATATTCTGAAAAAGAATTAATAGAAAAAGGAAAAGAATTATTAGATAGTGGAAATAAAGAATATATCAATGCAAAAATAAATCCAGAAGAAATGCGTATAATGTTATTCACATCAGGAACAACATCAAAATCAAAAGTAGTGGCACTTTCACATAAGAATTTAATTTCAAATGTGATGGATTATGCATCTGTTGTAGATGTTGATTCAAATGATAGAATATTGTCATTCCTACCATTACATCATGTATATGAATGTACAGTCGGTATGTTAGTTTCATTATATGTAGGTGCAGAAAGAGCTTTTTGTGATGGTATTAGACATATTGTAGAAAACCTAAATGAATATAAAATAACCTATGCAGCATTTGTTCCTGCCATATATGAATTAATGTATAAAAATATATGGAAAATGATAGAGAAAAAAGGAAAAGTAGAAGAAACAAAACAATTAATGCAAGAATATAAAGATAAATCTATGCAAGAGAAAAAAGAAGTGTTTAAAGAAATCCATGATATGTATGGAGGATGTATCAAGTTATTTATTACAGGAGCTGCAGCATTAGATAAAGAGGTAATCGAAACATTTAGAAACTGGGGATTAAACTTATGTCAGGCATATGGTTTAACGGAAACATCTCCAATCATTGGAATCGAAACAAATGAATATCATAGAGTAGGTTCTATTGGAAAACCAATTCCACATGTTCAAGCTAGAATTGATGAAGCAGATGATGATGGTGTAGGAGAGCTTGTGGTAAAAGGTCCAAATGTTATGCTTGGATATTATAATGATAAAAAAGCAACAAATAGTGTTATGGAAGATGGATGGTTCCATACAGGAGATTTAGCTAGAATTGATGAAGATGGTTATATATTTATCTGTGGAAGAAGAAAAAGCGTAATCGTTTTAAAAAATGGTAAAAATATATACCCAGAAGAAATGGAAGGATTGGTTAACAAGATTGAAGGGGTAAAAGAATCTTTTATCTTTGGAAAACAACAAACAGATGATAAAGATAATATCAAGATACATGTAAAAATTGTATTTGATAAAGATATTATGAAAGAGGCATATAAGGTAGAAAGTGAAGAAGATATTTATAGAGTACTAACTGAAAAAATAAAAGAAGTCAATAGTGTTATGCCAAAGTATAAAGCAATCAGAGGAATTATTGTTTCAGATGAACCATTAATTAAAACAACAACTGGCAAAATCAAAAGACAAGCGAATCTAGAAGAGATAGAAAAAGAATCATAATTAAAAAAGATTAGTTTTATATACAGAAATTTTATTTATTTTTAAACTTATTTTGTATGAGATTATATAATTTGAATAGGAGAGTAATTGGTTGATAATTACTCTCTTTTATTATATAATCCTAACAAGATTAGTAATTGATAAGGAGATTTTTTATGAAAATAATAGATGGAAAAAAAGTTATATGGGAAACAACTAATTTTGTTGTAGTTGCAGCAAATCATCCCTTTATTTCTAGAGAAGAAGGGGGACATATGATGATAAGAGGAAATGGAGATAAATATAGATATGATTCACGTTTAGATTTTTCGCCAAATGAAGTTTTAGAGCAACAAAGATTGTGCCAGATGGTTTGTGAAGCATATAAAAAAGCAATGAAAAAAAGAAATATAGATATTGTCAGAATTAATTTTTTTGAAGCAGGTAATTGGGCATGGAAAAAAGATGAAAAAGGGAATATTGCAAAACCATACTATCATGAACACATCTTTGGAAGAACAGTTGATGCGAAAAAACAAAAATTTCCAGATGCACCATATTTACCAGATAGAAAAAGTGGATTTTATGATGGATTTGAACCTCTTGATGATCAAGATATAGAATGTATTGTAGAAGAAATGGAAAAACTTGATGCTAGTGAGAAATATAGTAAGAATATTTGGAGTATTGCAAATTGTTAAGTTTGATAATAATAGTTTTAGGAGGTAGTAATGAAAGTACTATTTGCAACAACAAATCCGGCAAAAATAGAAAGATATGCAAATAAACTGCGTGAAAGAAATATTGAAGTATTAACAATAAAAGATTTAGGAATCAATCTAAAACCAGAAGAAACAGGAAAAAATGCAATTGAAAATGCGTATATAAAAGCAAAAACATATTATGACGCTACAAAAATAGCAACTATTGGAATGGATAACAATTTGTTTATAGAAGAATTACCAGAAGAAAAACAACCAGGAACGCATGTTAGAAGAGTAAATGGAAGAGAATTAAATGATGAAGAAATGATTGAATATTATTGTCATCTGGTGGATGAATATGGTGGTAAATTAACAGCTAAATGGGTATTTGGAATGGTCATATATGATGGAAAAAAATCAAAAGAATATACTTGGAGCAAAAGTCATTTTTATTTAGTAAGCAAACCTTGTAAAAGAAGGACACCAGGTTATCCATTAGACTCTATATCTATTATGCCAGAGAATAATAAATATTTTGTGGATTTAACTGAAGAAGAAAGAAAAACAGGAAGTCATCAAGAGGATGATGTGATTGAATTTTTGGTAAATAATATAAAAGGAGAATATCATGATTGAAATTATATTTGAAAAAGAGAAAAATAGAGCAGTTGCATATGATAATACAATTCCAATAGGAGAGTGTGATTTTTTAGAAAACCAAGACTATTGGAATATAACACATACAGAAGTAAATAATGAATATCAAGGGCAAGGAATTGCAAGAAAGTTGGTAGAATGCATTATAGAGAATGCCAAAAAAGAGAATAAAAAGCTTATTGCAGAATGTTCTTATGCGAAGAAAATACTTGAAAAATATAGAAAAAGTTTAACTTATTAATAAAATTAAATAAATTTTGATAAAATGATTGACAAAGCCATAAATATATCATATAATGCAAACAACAGTTTGCTAACACTTATAAGCAAAAACATCTGGATAAACTGAAATTTATAAAGGATGTGGTTTTATGGAAGAAAAGAAAAATGAGATCATTTTATTTGAAAACCAAGGAGTAAAATTAGAAGTAAACTTGAAAGATGAAACAGTGTGGCTTACACAGAAACAAATGGCAGAATTATTTGATAAAGATAGGAGAACAATTACAAGGCATATACAGAATATATATAAAGATGAAGAATTAGAAGAAAATGCAGTATGCTCATTTTTTGAGCATACTGCAGAAGACGGAAAAAAATATAAAGTTCAATATTACAATTTAGATATGATTATTTCAGTAGGATACAGAGTGAACAGTAAGCGAGGAATTGCTTTCAGAAAATGGGCAACAAAAATTTTAAAAGACTACATGTTAAAAGGATATGCAGTAAATCAAAAAAGATTAGAATATCTAGAAAAAACAATCAAATTAATTGATATAGCGAATCGTATGGAAGAAAGATTAGACAATAGTGATGCAAAAGAAATCTTAAAAGTCATTGGAGACTATTCAAAAGCATTAGATTTACTAGATGATTATGATCATAGAACACTTAAGAAAATCAAAGGAAATATAGATGAAAGAAGAATTGAATATCGTGATTGTATTGATATTATAAATAAACTTAGATTTAATGAAGAAAGTACATTATTTGCGGTAGAAAGAGATAAAGGACTAGAATCTATTATTGGAAATATATATCAAAGTTTTGCAGGGCAAGACATATATAAAAGTATAGAAGAAAAAGCAGCAAACTTCTTATATTTAACAGTTAAAAACCATGTCTTTGCTGATGGAAATAAAAGAATAGCAGCCACATTATTTATATATTTTTTAAACTTTTACGGGATTTTATATAAAGATGGAAAACAAACAATTGATAATAATACATTAACAGCCTTAACTTTGCTTATAGCTGAATCTAATCCAAAAGAGAAAGAAGTATTAATTGATTTAGTAATGAATTTTTTAAATACTGATTAAAGAATATAAAATAGATGATATGTTTAATAGGAGTGCCTCTATTGAGAGTTGCTCCTATTTGTGCTAATATAATGTTGTAAATCATAATTTTTCAAGGAAGTGTCAGCATTGAATATAGAAGAAAAAATTTTTAAAAGGATGAAATTAAATAAAGAAAAATTAATACCTTATGGGTTTATAAAAGAAAATGAAGGCTACCATTATAGCAAAAATTTTATGAAAGATACATTTAGAGCAGATATTTATATAGATTTAAATGGCAATGTGAAAGGAAAAGTATATGATTTAGATATAGAAGAAGAATATACCAATTTTCGTGTAGAAGATTCTGTAGGGGAATTTGTAAATACTGTAAAAGAAGAATATATAAAGATTTTGAAAGACATAGCAGATCATTGTTTTGAAAAGGAATATTTTATTTACGAACAATCAAATCGAATAGCCAAATTGATAAAAGAAACATATCAGGTAGAACCTGAATTTTTATGGGAAAAGTTTCCCAATCATGGCGTTTTTAGAAATGTAAGAAGTGAAAAATGGTTTGGTATTATTATGAATATTGATAAGAGCAAGATGATTCCTAAAGAAAAAGGAAAAATTGAAGTATTAAATGTAAAATTAGATGATGAAGTACCAACATACTTAAAACAAAAAGGAATTTATCCAGCTTATCATTTAAGTAAAAAAAGTTGGGTAAGTATTATATTAGATGATACCTTGTCTGATACAGAAATTATGCAATTAATCAATACAAGTTATGAAGCATCAAATGTAAAAGGAGAATGGATTGTTCCAGCAAATCCAAAATATTATGATGTTGTTCATGCTTTTGATGATACAGATATCATTACATGGAAACAATCAAATCATATACAAAAAGGGGATACGGTGTATTTGTATGTAGCACAACCATATTCTGCTATTTTATTTAAATGTATGGCTGTAGAAACAGATATTCCTTATGATTATCAAGACAAAAACTTGTCTATTACACAGATTATGAAATTAAAATTGTTAAAAAGATATAACAAAGAAGAATTTTCATTTGAAACATTAAAGAAATATGGAGTAAATGCTATTAGAGGTCCAAGAAGTGTTACAAGTAAATTAAGTAAGGAGTTAAATAAGAAATGATAAAAGAATTAAACATCAACCATAAACAGGTAAATATACAATATCCGAAAACAGATATAAAAGAATTACCAGTTGTCATATTACATGCCTATAATAAAGAAGAAGGAAGAGTCGTTTTTGAAAAATGTGAAAAGTTGCATTGTCCTAATTTTATATTAGTTTCTATATCTAATTTAGATTGGAATAAAGAGATGACACCATGGTTTGCTCACAAATTAAACCAACATGATGAAGATTTCTTAGGAAAAGCAGATGAGTATATAGAGGAATTAACAACAGAAATAATACCAAAGATAGAAGATTACATGAAAAAGGAGTTACAAAAAGACATAACCTATTATGCCATTGCAGGCTATTCACTAGGTGGATTATTTGCTGTATATGCTACATACAAAACAGACATATTTAAAAAAGTTGCATCTGCATCAGGTTCCTTTTGGTTTCCAAATTTTGTAGAATATATTAAGGAAAATAGAATGAAATCTAAAGTTCAAAGTATGTATTTTTCATTAGGTAATAAAGAAAGTAAAGTTAGAAATCAAGTTTTGGCAACAGTAGAAGAACATACAAAAGCAATAGAAAATATATATCATTCTCAAGGAATAGAAACCATATATGAAGAAAATGAAGGAAATCATTTCCATGAAGCAGATTTGAGAATGGCAAAAGGGATTAAATGGATATTAGAAGAGGAGTAAATGTATGAGAAATCTTAATAAAAATTGTAGAATATATAAAGGACATAGTTTGGTCGAAGATGTAGGAGATTATACAGTAGTTGATATAGAAACAACAAGTTTGGATTCTTTTCATGGAGAGATTCTTGAAATTAGTGCCATTAAAGTTAGAAATAAAGAAGAGATAGATCATTTTTCTGAACTTATCAAAACAAATGAGGAACTGGGATATTTTACAACGAATTTAACAGGGATTACCAATGAAATGATGTTGAAAGAAGGAAAAAAATTAGAAGAGGTTTTACAAAACTTCAAAACATTTTTAGGGAAGGACATCATTGTCGGACATAATGTTAATTTTGATATTAATTTCCTTTACGATAATATGGAAGAGCATATAAATACATATTTATCAAATGACTATGTGGATACTTTAAGAATAGCAAGAAAAGTGCTTCCGAATTTGAAACATCATAAATTAGATGATTTAATAACCTATTTTCATCTAACTCAAAGAAATGAGCATAGAGCATTAAATGATTGTATATTAACCAATCAAGTATATATAAAACTAAGTGAAATGATATAAAAGATAGCAAAATGAAGTGAATTTAATTTATTAGACAAAAAGTTTAATAAATTGGGTTCACTTCATTTAGTAACTTTTTATATATTTATATGTATATGTTATTTATTTTGTAGTTCTTTTTGTAATTCATTTAAAAATGTTTGAGAAGCTTTGGAAAATACTTGATATTTTTTCCAGACCATGACTAAATTTGTTTTTAGATTTGGGGTAAGTGGTTTAAAACACAAATTATTTTCTTCTGACATATGGACTAATTTATCAAGAGTTAAGGCACTTCCAAATCCTTCTTCAACAAAAAAGGCCGCATTATAAATTAAATTATATGTTGCTACAATATTTAATTTTTCTATATTATGTCCAAACCAGCCAGCAAGTTCATTATTATCAAGAGCTTGTTTAGAACAAATTAAAGGAATATTTAGAAGTGTATCAGGTGTTATATCACGAAGCGTTGCCAAAGGACTATCTTTTCTCATCAAAAGTCCCCAAGTATTATAGGCAGGTAATTTAATATAATTATATTTTTTAATATCAGAAGGCTCAAAAAGAATACCAAAATCAATAAGCCCTTTATCCAATTTTTCTATAACATCTTCGCTATTTCCACTAAATAAATGATAGTGGATATGAGGATATTTTTTTTGTAAATGTGTGCATATTTTAGCAATATCTTTCATGGCATCTGTTTCAGCAGCACCAATATAGACATCTCCAACGATAATTTCATCAGATTTTTTTAATTCAGATTCTGTTTTTTCAACTAATTCAATGATTTCACTAGCTCTTTTACGAAGAAGAATACCGTCTTCTGTTAAAGTGATTCTTCTTTTACCTCTGATAAATAATTTTTTTCCAATTTCATCTTCTAAATCCATTAACTGTTTAGAAAGTGTAGGTTGTGTTATATGTAAAGCCTCAGCAGCTGCTGTAATATTTTCTTCTCTTGCAACTTCTAAGAAATATCGTAAAACTCTTAATTCCATAGTAAAT
This sequence comes from uncultured Clostridia bacterium, assembly GCA_944389225.1. Lineage (GTDB taxonomy): Bacteria > Bacillota > Clostridia > TANB77 > CAG-508 > CAG-269. The sequence continues at coordinate 11,731 of CALXLP010000038.1, forward strand.
TCCTCCTATATGAATTTTAAAAATTGTTCCTAAAATTTATAATGATTATAATTTGTTTTATCATTCCTGTCAACTATGATAAACTATGCAAAATAAGTATTGGCTATTTTAAAAATAATCGGGTATAATCAAAATGAAGTAAGAATTTGTTACTTGTATAAAAATGCATAACAACTTTTATTCCAATACATGAAAAGGATTATTGTTATATAAGAAAGGGAATTACTATGATGAATGAAGAACAAGATAAAAAAGAAGCTTTGATTCAAAACTTGCAAGATGCAGGTTGTAATCAAAAATTGATAGATAAATTTTTTAATTTATTAGAACAAAAGCAATTTGACCAAATCTATATCTTACTTAGAAAATATAGAAATACATTATTGGATAATATACATAAACGACAAAAAGAAATTGATATATTAGATTATCTAATTGTGGATTTAAAAAAAGAAGATTTGTAAAAAGGGGGAACATATGAAAAAAAGAAAAT
>CALXLP010000039.1 GCA_944389225.1 uncultured Clostridia bacterium
ACAATACAGAACTCACTCCCAAAGAGTTGCTTAGTACCTAATCAAAAAATGTCCAATTTTTTGGGTTCAGTACATTTTTTGTATCTCTTTTATAACTTTCAGTATTCCTATTTTTATTCTTCTTCGTCATCATCCATATCAATTTCAGGCAATTCTTCTCCTAGACTTTCTTCAAATACTTTTTCAAAATCTTGTCTTACTTTTCCTTCTATTTCTTCTAGCATTTTTGGATTTTCTTTTAAATATTTCTTAACATTTTCTCTTCCTTGCCCAATTCTTTCTCCATTATAGCTAAACCATGAACCTGCTTTTTCTACAATATCTAAGTTAACAGCCATATCTAGAATATTACCTTCTTTTGAAATTCCTTCTCCATAAATAATATCAAATTCTGCCTCTCTAAATGGTGGTGCTACTTTATTTTTTATTACTTTTACTCTTACTCTGTTTCCTTTTACTTCTCCATCTTGTTTAATATTTTCTATTCTTCTAATATCCATTCTAACTGATGCGTAGAATTTTAAAGCTCTACCACCTGTTGTCGTTTCTGGATTTCCAAACATAACACCAATTTTTTCTCTTAATTGGTTAATAAATATTAATACTGTTTTAGATTTATTGATTGCTCCTGCTAATTTTCTTAATGCTTGTGACATAAGTCTTGCTTGTAATCCCATGTGTGAATCTCCCATGTCACCATCAATTTCAGCTTTTGGAACTAATGCTGCTACAGAGTCTACAACAATAACATCTAATGCTCCACTTCTAACTAAACTTTCCGTTATTTCTAATGCTTGCTCTCCTGTATCTGGTTGAGATACGATTAAATTATCAATATCTACTCCTAATTTTTTTGCATACACTGGGTCTAACGCATGCTCTGCATCAATAAAAGCTGCTTCTCCTCCCATTTTTTGTGCTTCCGCAATAATATGTAATGCTAATGTTGTTTTACCTGAAGATTCTGGTCCAAATATTTCTATAATTCTTCCTCTAGGTACTCCACCAATTCCTAATGCTATATCTAAGCTTAAAGCACCTGTTGGAATTGCCTCTATTTCCATTGCTTTAAATTCTCCTAATTTCATAACAGATCCTTTACCAAATTGTTTTTCTATTTGGCTCATTGCTGCTTCTAATGCTTTCTTTTTTTCTGCATTCTCACTCATAATTTTCCTCCTCATTTATTTGAACTTTTGTTTGATATTGTTATTATATATCAAAAATTTGTTTTGTCAATACTTATTTTAATTTTTTTTATTTTCTTTATCTATACCATGTTTCTACTCCACAAAATGGATTAAACCAATTAGAATTAATTTCTCCTACCAATTCTGTGTTATATGCTATTGTATGTTTATTCGTATACAAACTGATATATGGTATATCTGTTTTATAAATTTCTGCAAGTCTTGCATAATCATTTTTTATTGTTTCTTCATCAGTTGTGTTTTTCACTTCGTTCATTAAATTTGTAATTTCTTCATTTGAATAATTGGCTAAATTATTCTCTCCAAAAAATAGTGACATATCTGGATTTGGTGATAGATTCATACTACATAAAATCATATCATAAGATTTATTTTGTATAGCTAGATTATATTGCTCATCAGAATATTGTTGAATATTCATTCTGATTCCTTGACTTTCTAATTGTGTTTTTATATTTTCTGCGACTGATACTTGTGTACTATTTGATGCTTTTACAATCAAGTTCAATTCGATTCTTTGTGTTCTGCTGTTAATTGTTTTTTGCCAATAATTATTTCTATAACTCCATCCATTTTCTGTTAAAAGTTGATTTGCCTGTTCAGGATTATATCCAGAACTTGCATCTTGTTCTTGATATATCCATGAGCCAAAATCTAGTGGAAAACTTGAAGTATAGTATTTATTTTGAAAAACATTTGATACAATATTATTTCTATCTATTGAATACGATATGGCTCTTCTAACTTCCTGATTTGCTAATAATGTATTTTGTGTATTCAAAACTAAAAAATCATGTTCTCGTCCTTTAATCTCTTTTGTACTATATCCCATAGTTCCAATATAATCTTGTATATTGATATTGTTTGTACTAACCATATCTACATTTCCTAATTTAAAAGCATTATATAGTTCTCCTACAGAATCATATACATTAACTGTAATTTCTTCTAATGATAAATCTGTATCTCTATCCCACCAATTCGTATTTTTAGTCAATGTTATATAATTTTCTTGCACATTTTCTACTTTATATTTTCCTGTTCCTACTGGTATAATTCCTGTATTATAATAATCTTGTGTATCATAAAATGTTTTAGATAATATTGGAAATGTTAAATAATATTCGAAAAATGGAACTTCCTGATCTAGGTACATCCTTACTGTATAATCATCCACAATTTCTAACATTGTTACATGTTCCAAATTACTTGAATATATGGAAGAATTTTCTTTTAATTTATCATAAGTAAATTGTACATCTGCTGATGTAAATCTTTCTCCATTTGACCATTTCACATTTTCTCTTAATTTGATAATATATGTCGTTGCATCTTGTTTCGCCCATTCTGTTGCAAGTCCTGGTATTGCTTTATAATCTGAAGATATATCTACTAATGGTTCATAAATTAATTTCGTAATATCTTGAACATTTTTATTAGTTGTTAATAATGGATTTAATGTATCACATTGTGCAATTCCTAATCGAATCTGTCTTACTACTTCATCTTCTGTACTTGTAGTTTCTTCCTCTGTTTCTTGCTCATTTTCGTTATTTCTTATAACAAAAAATGCAACAACTACAATAATGATAACAAATATGATAAATATATATTTAAAAATATTAGATTTCATATCTCACCTCTACCTTAAGTTATACTTCTTGAATTATAATGAATTGATTTCTTCTTCTGTTAACCCTGTTACTTTTTTTATTAATTCTATATTTAATCCTTCTTCTTTCATTTTTTTAGCAATTTCTTTTTTTCCTTGTTGCATGCCTTGTTGCATTCCTTGCTTTATGCCTTGTTGCATTCCTTGTTGTATTCCTTGCTTTATTCCTCGCTGCATTCCTTGCTTTATCCCTTGTTTTATTCCTTGTTCCAATCCTTCTTTTATTGCAAATCTTTTGATTGCTTTTTCATCTCTAATAGCTTTTAATCTTAATTCTGCTAAGATTTGCATCTTTTCGTCTTCGCTCATAACTTCTAACTTTTCTTTTGCTTCTTTCATCTCCTCATTTTCTTTCATATATTCCCCCACCTTCTCACTTTCTGGATTTTCTATGAAATTTATCCATTTTACTAATTCTTCCTTCTCTTCATTTTCTTCTATTTTATATATCTTTGGTATCTCTATTATATGTAACTCCAAATGTTCTGTCAAGATTAGCTTTCTCTCCTTTTCTTCTATTATCTTCCATTTGCTATGATATCCTAACTCTTTTAATTTCTTTATTTCAAAATTTACGATTAGTACCCCTATTGTTCTTTTTAATTCTACATAATCATCACTACCATTTAAATTTTTCCCATAAATTCTTGACCAATAGTATAGGATTCTTTCTATTAAATTATCTTTCTCTACCATTTGCATTTCTACATTACAATATTCTTTTTGATTAATTTTCACTAAAACATCTAATATTCCCATCTTGTCTTTTGGATTTTCTCTTCTCAAAACGATATTCCTACTTAAATCTACTTCCTCTAATTTTTTATCTAATATTGCTTCTAAAAACTTTTTTGTAATTCTTTCACTTCCCACTTCTCCAAATAGTGCTTGAAACACCACATCTAACTTTGGAGATAACAATTTTCTTTGCCCTTTTGTTTGTATATTTCCTTTTTGAGCCATTTAATTCCTCCTTATTAATCATTTATAATTACTTATAATTAAATTACCTTTGAGAACTTATCAGATTAAAAATTTGAATTATAAAATATTGCAAATACTAAAAAATTATTTTCTATTATGAAATATGTAGAATGAAAATATTTGATTTGTAAACTATTTGATTAAAACTTTATTATATAAAAAACTATTAAAAATATATAAAAATGATAAAATAAAAAACATAATCACTATCATAAACTATTTTTCAATAATTCATCTTTTACTAAATAATATCTCGTACTTTTTTATTTTGGAATTTTTAGAGATAAACTTTTGATTTAAATTTTTGAATTTAATTATAAATAATTATGTTAATAATATATCATGTTACTGTATAAATATCAACCTTATTTCCTTAAAAGTTTTCAAAAAAATGTGCATTAACAAAATCACAGATTTTATTAACACACATATATAGCTTCACAATGTGAGAAATTACATATGAAACTTCCTTATAACTGCTTCTTTCACATCTCTTGCTGAAAGAATAATAGTTAATATGAAATTTACAATAGAAATACCAATAGCAACATAACTTAAAACATAATTATTAATTAATTCTTTTTGGATAAAATAAATTGGTATCAAACTATATATACAAATCACCAATTGATATATCGCATATCTTACATATTTTCTATGACTAACTATGGTTAATACTAACATTGTTACATTGGCTATCATGATAATAATGGGAATTGAAATTTCTAAAGACCAACCTTTAAATCCCAAGTTATAATCTATATATGTCGTTAGAAGCGAAATAGCAATTGCTTGTATCATAACATGTCCTGCAATATTTGTTCTTTTATTGATAGAATATATTACAGTTATCCATGTGTATATAATTCCACTATTAACAAGTGCTGCCCAATGAACTTCAGGCGTTGTGAACTTATTAATAATTGTTAATATAATCGCCATTATCAATGAAACACCTAATAATATTTTAATTAATAAATTACTTTTTTTACTACTTAATTTTTTAGGATATAACATAAGTAATTCCTTTCTTATTTATCTCTTTCATCCTTATAGCTCTTCAACATTTTTAATATCTAAAATTTCATTGCTTTCTATTTTTACATGAATGTGTTTTTCTGTTAAAAATTGATAAAATGCTTTTTCTATACTACAATCATCTAAAATTGATGTAAAGGTAAATACAATATGATTTTCAAATGAACATGCAGAACATTTAATTTTTTCTACTGGTTCAGGCGCAATTAGCATTAGAAAATCTTCTATATATTTTTGATATTTTCCAATGATACCAATTCTTCCAATATTTGAAAATGTCGTTGTTGTATATTTTCGAATTTCTATATAACTTAATCTGACAATCGGCTTTTTTAATACTAATGGTATCATTTTTATAAATAGATTTGTTCCTAATTTTACATTTCCAGACATCGTTTTTTGGATTTCTTCTGGAGTTAATTTTCTTTCAAAATCTTTTTTTACAAAATCTAATATTTTATCAAATGTATCTAAATGATCTTTTTGCATTTGCGCTTCTACTGTTATATATGAGAAAAAATTAGAAATTGTATTAGAAGGAAAATATTTTTTTAAATTAACTGGTATACATACTTTTATTGGCTTTTTCCCTTTGTTTTTTAAATAATTAGCTTGATAGATAGCATATATTAAAACTGCTGTTAGATATTGTGTAATTGTTGCATTATGGCTTTTTGCTTCTTGTTTTAATTCTTGTAAATTAATAATTTCATGTATGGCTGAGATTGCACCTAATTTTATTTTTCTTCCTGCTAATTCATATGCTTTCTTTGATGAATTATTTCCTTTTGCTTTTTTATTATAATTTTTTATATAACTATCTTCTGTTGACAGGTCAAATTTTCTTTTAATTCTTAATTCTTCTTGGAATTCTTCTTTGTGTGATAATTCGATATAGTTATAGACGATTTCTCTAAAAAACATAACTCCACTATTTCCATCTGTTAAGGAATGAAATATATCAATATTTATTTTTTTATCAAAATAGGTAACTTTAAATAGATAATTATTATTTTCTTTTGGTTCTATATATTTGCAAGGATATTCTTTTTCTTGTTCTATAATGGGTTTTTTCGGATTATATTCTAAATAGTTCCAAAAAAATCCACTTTTTAATCGAACTCTAAAAAATTCATACTCCTCTAGTGCTTTCTCCACTGATGCTTTTAATATATCTGGTTGTATAGTTTCTTTTAACACAACAGATAATCTAAAAACAGTACTATATTTTTTTCCAGCAGATATGGGAAATATTTTTGCAGAATTATCTAATCTTCTCCAATATAATTTTTCTTTTTTATCACTCATTCATTTTCTCCTTAACTATTTTTTAACTCTTCTATAACATCATTATATGCTTGTTTTGTAACTTCTTCCTCAGAATTATGATCAATTATCCAAATATGTTTTGCATTTTCATATTCCTTGATTTCTACATCTCCATTTACATCATCTGTCTTCTCTTTTAATAATTGACAATCTGGATTTAATATATCATCTGTTCCAATAAATATTTTTATATTTTGTAATGTAGACACATCTCCATCAATCGGATTTACTAAGTAACTATTGATTCCATCTTTTCCCGCATAGGCGATACCTGCTAATCTTAATGCTTCCTTATTTAAAATCGTATCTCTTTTTTCAATTTCTTGTATATTTTCATTTTCTAATCTTACATCAAGCCATGGAGAAATTAGAATTGTTTTTACAGGAAGCGCAACTGTTTCTTCTTCCATTTTTTCATATAATCCAAGTGCTAAACCTCCTCCTGCTGAATCTCCCATCAAAATTACATTCTCATTTCCAACACTTTCTACAATTTCTTTGTATAATGGTTCTACCATATCATATACATCTTGATAGTGATATTTTGGTGTCAATGGATAATCTGGCATAATCACAGTATATCCTGTATCTTTTACAATATTTTCTAGAAAATCCCAATGATTTTGTGTAGCTTCTGCTACATAAGATCCTCCATGGAAATATATGATATATTTTTGATTATCACTTTCTTCAACATTCTTTTGGGTAACTGTAAATACATTTCTTCCCATATATGTATATGTATGTACTTCACACTCTTCTATTGTTTGTCTTGGTTCTTTGGTTTCAATATCTGTATTAAAAAAATATGCTATTGTTAAAGCTAAAATGCTAAGGCATATCGCCATGACTCCTACAAGTATTCTTACTATGATTGTTTTTTTCATTTCTTCCACCTTTTCATTTTGTTATTATTTTTCATAAATCATATTTTACCATATCTTTTATTATATGTACAAGTATTTCCATTTTATAATCAAAAAACAGCTATCATTATAATAGCTGTTCATTTTTATTAAGCTCTTGGATGTGCTTTTTTATAAATATCTCTTAATCCTTCGTCTTGGAATTGCATATATACTTGTGTAGAAGATATATCTGAATGTCCAAGCATTGTTTGAATGGCTCTTAGATCTGCACCATTTTGTAATAAATGTGTTGCAAATGAATGTCTTAATACATGTGGTGTAATATCTTTTGTAATATGTGCTTGTTCTTTATAATATTTGATAATTTTCCAGAACCCTTGTCTTGTAAGTCTTCCCCCATTTACGTTAACAAATAATGCTTTTTCATCTTCATTTTTTATTAAGATTCCTCTTGCCTCTTCAATATATTCTTTTAAAGCTTTTAAAGACATTGATCCTAATGGAATAATTCTTTGTTTATTTCCACTCTTACAAATAACGTAAGCTTCTTCTAAGTTAACATCATCTATATTTAAAGAAATAATTTCTGTTACTCTCATTCCTGTAGCATAAGCAAACTCTAACATTGCTTTATCTCTTACACCTTTTAAATCAACTGTATCTGGTTGTTTTAATAATAACTCAACTTCTTTTGCTGATAATACACTTGGTGTTCTTTTCTCTATTTTTGGAGATTGGATATGTGCTGTTGGATCTACCTTTATCTTTTTATTTTTTAATATAAATTGATAGAAAGAACGAATTGATGCAATACATCTAGAAATACTTGATGCTTTTTTTCCTTGTTCTTGTAAGCTTTTTATATAATTTTGCATATCTTCTTCTTTTACTCGATTATAGTGAATTCCATTCTCTTCTAGATATTTTCTAAATTGCTTTAAATCTCTTTTGTATGATTGTAATGTATTATCTGATAATTTCTTATCATTTTCCAAAAAGTTAAAAAAGAATTTTAGTTGTCTTTCCATTTTTTTCCCCTACCTCTATATTTTTAAAATTATATTTACATAAACTATATATGTTATATCAAACTATTAAAAAAAAGTAAATACATTTTTTGATATTTTTTTAAAAATATTTAATGACGAACTTTAGTAAGTTAGTAGACATAAATATTTCTATTATAGATGCCATAGCCAATATAATTAACATAATTACAGAAAACACTGTATGTCTTAATATCTCTATTTTCACATTTTCTTTTGTCTTATCTTTCACAATAGATTTATATAATTTTATTCCACTTACTGCTAATGCCAAAATTGCGGGAATGAGTAAAATATTTTGTATCAATAATGTTACCAATACAAAACTAATTCCTTTTCCTAATCCCATAATGGTAATACATAATGAAATCGTATATCCTAAACAAAAACCTCGATATAGAATAATAGCAAATACAATAGGAATACCAATAACGGTTGTTCCAAAGAACCAAATAATAATTGCTAATCCTATATTTTGTATCAATGAATTTTTTAATAATTCTATATTGTTTACACTCTCTAAACCTTTAAATTTTTCTATAAACTGGTTTAAATAATTGGTTATTTCTGTCTTAGGTGTTTCTTGTAAATGATTGACAAAAAAGACACCACTAAATATGCCAATAACAAATATCAAAAAAATGATAACATATTCTTTTTTATTGTTTATCACATGTTCTTTAATTATCTTTAATACTCTAAGTTGTTTCTTTTCTCTCATAAAAATCTCCTTATCGTTTATACATAATGTGTATTCGATAAGAAGATTTATAGAACTATTTTTTTATTTTTCATTTTTATTATACCAATGACGCCATTTACCTTTAACTACTTTAAACTATACAACCTTTCCGTAGTTTCCTCCACCACCAGATTGTACTTTACATTCTCCATTTCTTGCTCTTTCGATTGTCTCTGCAATTTTTTCTCCCACTACTGCTTCTATATCATCTTTTGACAATTTATGAAGAATATTCATCTCTGTATCAAAAGTGTCTAATAATTTAGTAATGGTTTTTCCACCTACTCCTGGAATAAATCCTAAAGGAATTTGATATACATATGGTGGTCTATTTTCTGGACTTTTTGATTCTTGTTTATCACGAATTAATTCAATTCTATCAAAAACACCAAATGTGACATTTTTCCCACCACAATATGGACAAACTTCTACTGGTTCTTTTGTTTCTATTGCTTTTTCACAATCATCACAATAGGTTCTATGATATTTTCCAAGTTTTGGATCTAATCCATAATTAGCCACTACTTTTCTTCCATCTTCATTTTTTAAAGCTTTTACAATTTCTTTAAATGAAATATCCTCTACTTGCATTTTATTATATTCTCTTGCAATCTTTGGTAAAGAATGCGCATCTGAATTCGTAACAAAAGTTTTATTCTCTAATTCAGAAATCATATCTGCTAAGTAGGTATCTGAACTTAGTCCTAATTCTACTGCAAAAATTTTATCATATTTTTCTTTAAATATATATTGTAATCTATCTGTACAATTTCCATAATAGCTTTTATGTGGTGTAAAGATATGGGCAGGTATCAAAATTCCATTGTATCTTTCTACCATATCAATCAAATCATATCCTGATAAATCTGACCTTTGTGTACTTAATGTAATGTTTTTTAAATGATGACTTAGCTCATTTGAAAATCCTTTAATATCTGTTAAATGTGGAAAAAAACAAATATTATGTGCTGCACCTTTTTTTCCATTTCTTCCTTCTTCTGAGGTTTCTACTTCACTTCCTAAAAGAATACAAACTTTATCTTTATAGATAATTCCTCCATCTTTTAATTCATATGCATCTCCTGTTTTTAAGAAGTTTTCTATATCTTCTATAACATAAGGTGATGCACAATCAATAATTCCTACAACATTAATACCTTTTCTTTCTGCACATTCTTTTGCAATGTTTGCAAAATTCAAAGATCTCGCTGCTGTTATTTTGATTGGTTTTCCATTTTCGCTTCTTCCTATGTGCACATGTAAATCTGCAAATATTTCGTACATTTTCATACCTCTTTTCTAAAAAAACAAGACTAAGATTTTCTAAGCGACAAAGTCACACAAGAAAATCTAACACTTCCATATCTATATTCTTAGGAAACTCACCCCATTTCATATGATGACTTTCCTAAGAATATAGAAAAATTAGCGAGCTATGCTCGCTTTAAAATTATTGATTTTCATTTTTTAATTTTTCACCTTGCATATTTTCTTCTGCTATATGTGCCAATATCTTTTTGGTCGTTTCTTCGCTAAATAGTGGTCTATTGACATCTTTAAACATCTCACCTTTTAGTTGTTTTCTATAATTTTCTACTGCTTTATCTATTTTAGGCTCATATTCATAACATACTTTTTTTATAAATGTCTTTATATTATCTGATTCGTTATGTATTTTTACTAATCTTCTCAAAGATTTCATTGAAGTTAAATCACTTAATTCTATTTGTTCCATCATTTGAACAAATTCTCCAAATGTATGTAAGAATCGATTATATTGATCTTTTAAATTTCTATGTTCTAGCAAAACCATTGCTTCATCTGGTTGAAATCCAATTCTTTCTGGTCTATCTAATAACATTCCACCAAATTGGTCTACCAATTCTAAGACATCACTTTCTCTTTCTCTTGGATTACTATTACTATATCGATTTACCTCTTCACATATTTTACAAAATCTTCTGTCAAATCCTAGAGTTAATAAATAGTCTGCTCCTTCTTTTGCATATGAATGAATTTTCTCTAAGTCTTGTGCATTGTCTACTTTTTTACAATTACATAATAGACACGCAGTTATTATTAAGTTTTTATCAACATCTACTTTCATATAATCTACAAACATTCTTGCTAGTTCTGTTTTAAAAACAACAGATTTGTCAAAAAATATTCTTGTCTTTTTTGCTAAATAGTATGTGATTTCCATTTTAGAAGCTAAATCTTTTTCATCTAAAATGTAATTAGCAAATGTATCCATATGCTTCCTCCTTTGTTCAAGTTTCATACAATTTTATTATATATGAACGAAAGACTTTTTTCAACATTTTTTTTGAATGTAACAGAAATGTAATAAAGAGGATGAAGGAATCTCCTTCATCCCTCTTGAGGCTCACGAAACATCTCCAAAGCTTTTTGGCATTTTTGATATTCCTTACTTAATGCATCTAATGAAGCTATTGCGTCTATGTGGCGTTTGAATACATTGTTCCAATTTTTGTTGTTCTTCTTAAGATAACTCTCGGCTATTTCACCTGCTACCCACGTGTCTATCTCTCGAAGAACCTCTTCTACAAATTTAACATTAACCTTTGTATAGTTAAATTTGATGAAATCTTCGCTAAGGCATAATCTATATTCTTCATTTATGCCTTCGCTTAAAAGTTGGAGCAAATTTTCTCGAATCGATTTAAGTATCTTGTAACATCTCGCCCGAACTACACCTTGATAATCTTCCAATGCTTCTATAAGCTGCTTTTTGCTTTCATCCATCTTGTTACCTCCTAAATGCTGAAACGTTTGCTTGATACCTTTGTATTTTATCGCCTTTATACAATTATGTCAATTTGGGTTTGTGTTTTTTTACAATATATAGTATAATATTGCTTGAAAATATAAATTTACGAGGTAAATTATGAAACATGTGAAATTAATATCTCATAATGAGAAGGAAACATTAGATTTTGGAAAAACATTAGCTAGTTTCTTACAAAAAGGCGATACTGTTGTTTTATCAGGAGAACTAGGTTCTGGGAAAACTAAATTAACTGAAGGAATTTTGACATATTATGGATTAGAAGATGAAATCTCTAGTCCTACATTTACAATTGTCAATGAATATATAAAAGATGATATAAATATTTTCCACTTTGATGTCTATCGTTTAGAAGATTCTTCTGAATTTTATGCCATTGGTGGAGAAGAATATTTTGAAAATGGAATTTGCATTATTGA
>CALXLP010000040.1 GCA_944389225.1 uncultured Clostridia bacterium
TGATATAATATAGTCCATGCAACCTATAAGGTTGTGGTACATTGAAAAATAGGTGCGAGTAAGCACCTCATATATGAATTGAGGCTACTTCTTTAGCCTATTTTTCTTTGTGCAAAAAATAAAAAAGATAGAAAGCCCAGCCTTGAAAGTAGGCAAGGATATATAGCTTAGCCGGTTATGTATCTGGGAACGAACGCCATCACAGGAGTGATGAGTAGTAGGGAAAGGAAAGATATGGCTAAAGAAACAGAAGAAAGATTAAAAGAAATTTTAGGGGAAAATGCGACATTGGGAGCTGACTCTGCCGAAGAAGATTGGTCTTCGGACGGAAACAGAAACAAACAAGAGGATTCCAATGGAATCAACTCTTGGGAGTAAGTCTTCCCACCGTTGAGATAAACCCTGCTCATTTGCAGGAAGTCTCAGTTTGTATGTGAAACAAAAGCAAGTTATCCTCATTTGTGTAGCTTGCTTTTGTCGTATTTTATAAAGATAAAAAACAATAAAAAGATTGAAAATATAAACCAGTTTATATATAATGTAAATAATTAAAAAATGATTAAATAACAATAAAAAATAGAGGTGAAACATATGATAGATATCAATAAAATGAGTATAAGAGAGTTAGATGAATATCTAGGGTTACAACTTGAATATGAAGATATACAATATATAATTGAAAAAGATAATATATTAACTGAAATATCAGAACTTGGAAAGTGTTATGAAAAAAAAGGAATTGTTCCAGTAGATAAAATAGTAGAATTCTTAATAGAGAATGAAAAACATGTAAATAAAGAAAGATTACTTCTTGTGAATTATTATGCACATGTATATATTGAAGAACTAGAAAAAGAATATAGAATAGCAGAAATAAAGGAAAAATTAAAAATAAAAACAGGAAAAGAATTACAAGAGGGAAAAGAAAAAGCAAAAGAAGCAGTAGAAGTACTTAGAGGAAAAGATGTAAAATTTGTAGAATTTGAAGAGTATGGAAGCTTAAGGTTATTATCAAGTAAAGAAATTTTAGGTGAACCATTATCATTAGAAGAGAAAAAGAAAGAAAGAACAACAAAGAAAACAATGAAAAAACTTCCCAAAGAAGCAATTGTTTTTATGTTTATGCTAACAAATAGTTCAAAAGTAAATGTAGATAAAGATATTTATGACATTCCCTTTTTAGGAAAAAGGCTGTTAGGAGCTGCGGCAGAAAAGAGCTTTATGAGAAAAGGAATGTCAACTCAAGAAATCAATAGGCTGGACAAGAATAAAGAGTTTTGTTCTTATCTACTTCAACATCTGGATGATTTTGATGGTGAAGAAATACAAAAAGTAAGTGCAGGAATAGAAAAGTATATGGATATGAGAAAATTATGTTTACTTACATTTGCTAAGCTAGTAGATGATATGGAAAGAGGAGAAATCATCTATTATAAAGATGGAGATCATATGGAGATGATGCTAGATACTAAATCATATTATAGAGCTTTTTACCCAAATTATGCATATTTTGGAGAATATTTGCCTGAATATTTTTCAATTATATCTGAAGAAGATACGCAGGTGAAATTCGGAGATATAGTATATACAACACAAGATGCAAAAGAAGCAATGAAAAAATATATAAATGGTGTATATATGTCAGACATTTGTATGGAGACACAAATTATACAATTATTAAAAGGTAAAATGGAAATATCGAATATGAATCCAAGACACTTGCAATATCTAAAAACATATTTGATAGATAGGAGAAATGTAAAATCGACAGATGAATTAAAAAATATGATAGATATAGGATTATTAAGAGAGCAAGACATTTTAAAAATGTACAAAAATGAAAAAATTGGCATAGAAGATATACATCAAACAAAGGATGGACTAAATCTAGAGAAATTTATAACACCTCATTTTATATTGCAAGAAATGGATAAATTAGACTTGGCTCAAGAAGAAAATCAAGGAAAGAATCAAGAAGAAAATGAAACAATAGAAAGATATATTGAGCTATATAAAGAATTGTACCTTAATGGAAAATCAGAAGAAGAAATAGAAAAAGCAGGAGAAACATTCATTGAAGAATTACATGCAAATCAAAAAGATGAAGGTACAGTAGAAAAACAAGAACAATTATTAAATTATGGAGTATTATCTAGTGAAACTTATGCTATTTTAGCTTCTAAAGGAATTGTAAAAACAGACGACTTTATGCAGATGTATCAAAAAAATTGTATTAATTTAGACATGATAAAGCAATTACAAGAAAAGGGGATTTCATTTGATAATATAGATGTAGAACCATACTTAATAGAAAGTTTCATGAGAACCAGAGAACAAGAAAATCCAGATAATACAGAATTAAATAAATATGCTTCTTTATATAAAACTATCAAATTAAAAGGACTATCAGAAAGAGGAAAACAAAAAACAGCAGATGAGTTTTTAATGGAGATTGGAGAAAGAATTGAAAATGACATAGAAGCTGGAAAGCAAAAGAAAGACTTTGAAGCGCAAGATAGAAAACGATTATATGAATTGGGTGTTATTCCAATTGATATCATTATTCCTTGGGCAGATAAAAAAGAAATCATAGAACTATTAAAAAGTGATGGTTTAGTTCCAAGAGATGTTAGAAAATTGTATAGAGAAGGAGATATAACAATTCAAGATATAGAAGACATTATAGCATCTAGAGAAAATGACTTTAGTGCAAATATTCACTTAATAAATATTATATTTTCTAATGCAAGTGATAGTGAAGTGAGAAAAGAATTATTAAAAAAAGTAAAAGGATTATCAACAACAATTAAATCTAGTAAAAATACAGATGAAAAGTCAAAAGATAAAGAAAAAAACATACATGGTAATGATGACGGAGAAGTAGAGCCTGGTGAGGGTGAATTTAGATACCTATTTGATACAGCTGTTAGATATAATGCATGGATAGAATCAGACAAAGATGCAAAATTAACAAAATTGAAAGATGGTCATGTATTAATTGAATTGCCAAATCATAAAGGAGGACTTGTGATTTTGGAACAATTGTATCGTTGGAAAAGAAATAAAGAAACACATAAAATGGAGTTGATAGACAATTATGGGGCAAGAGGATATGTATTAACAGAAGGAGAATATGAGGCAAATCAGTCTAGATTTATTACAAAAGACAATAGAGTCAAACGATCAGAATTAATCGATATTATGCAAAAAGAATTACCAAACTTAGAAGAAAAAGGTATATTAAGAGAACTTACACATTCTAAAAATCAATATCCTGAAAAGGTACAAAAATTGTTGGGTGTACCAGATTATTTAGCAAGAGCTAGAGGAGAAGAAAAGCGAGATAAAGCTTTACAAAGAGTTGTTGATAGTCAAGAATATACAGAAGAGGAAAAAGAGAAAATCATGCAAATAAATGAGGCTTGGGAAAGTGTAAGAAATAGTAGAGAATATTATGAAGAAATATAAAATAGATATTATGAAAGGTAAAAAATATGGATATAGAATTTCAAGAATTTTTAAATAAGGATATAGGGTATGGTAATACTCTAAAAAATAAGAAAATGAAATTATTAAATGAAATAAAAGAAAGCTTCATAAAGGATAAAGAATTTTTTGAACAAGCTACAGAAATAGATTTTAAAAAGTGGAAAAAGAAAATGGATTTAACTGTATTTTCTAAAATTATTGATGAATATATAGAAATGGAGAAAAATAACCATACTGTTATGGCAGAAGAAGGAAATACACAAATAGAAAAAATAGTGATAAGCGATTATGGAAATCCATATGTAACATGGATTTTATGTATCCAAGCAATTATATATCAAAAGCAATTATTACTAGAATCAGGAGAATTTATGCTATCTACCAATACTTTTATAGTGAATATGGTAAATCAAATATTAAAAGAAAATCATCTTCCAAAATTGTTGATAGATTGTATAGAAATTGTAGATAAAACAGCTATTATTGAAAAAGAAATCAAAACCATCATTATTGGTGCTACGCAGAACAAAGCAGAATATTTGGGAAAATATACTTACATACCATATAACAACTATATTATCTATTGTGCAGATGAAGAATTAGAAGAATTAAGTAAAAGTATTTATGATTATGCATGTAATAATTTTTTTGAAACAGAAGTCCTATTTGAAGAAGATATTGAAGAAGCTATTGCGATAATCAATCTTCACAAAGAGTGTATTGCAATTATATTAACTAAAGATACAAATTTACAAGATCTATTCAGAGAAAAAATAAAAAACAAATTATATATAAATGAAAATCCATTTTCAAAAGAGGAAATCAATATACCTGTTGATTGTTTAGAAACGAAAAAAGAGAAATAAAAAAGTTTTTAATAATAAGCATGATAAAAAATGACAAAAAGATTGAAAATATGAGAAAATTTATATATAATACAAGTATTCAAAGCAAAATGACATAAAAGGAAATAGGTAACCAAAAGCCTAAATATGAAATAAGGGGAATCAATATGAATGTACTAATTAATGAAACAAGAATTGAAAAAAGATTAGATGAAATGGCAAGAGAAATAGACAAAGAATATGAAGGAAAAGAAATTATCTTAATTGGTATTTTAAAAGGTTCAGTTGTGTTTATGGTAGAATTAGCCAAAAGACTAAAAACTAAAGTACAATTTGAATTTATAGAAGTATCTAGTTATGAGGGAACAGAAAGTACAGGAAAAGTAAAGATTGTAAAAGATATTAAAAACAGTATTGAAGGAAAAGATGTATTAATTGTAGAAGATATTATTGATACAGGAACAACTTTAGCATTTTTGAAAGATTATTTCAAATTAAAAAGACCAAATAGTTTAAAAATTGCAACTTTACTTAGCAAACCATCAAGAAGAACAAAGGAATTAGAAGTAGAATATATAGGATTTAGAATAGAAGATAAATTTGTTGTAGGGTATGGTTTAGATTATAATCAAAACTACAGAAATCTACCATATATTGGCTATGTAGAAAGTGAAGATGAGTTTTAATAAAAGGGAGAGTTTGAAAACTCTCCCTTTTTAATATATCAGAAGGAATAATTGATAAAGAAGAAAAGAATTGACTTTATGTAAATTAAAATGATATAATGGATAGTGAGGTGAAAAAATGAAACATTTAGATGAAGTATCAATTGCAGAAATGGAGAGAAATTGTAGATTACAAATTCTGAAAGAAGACTTGACTTCTGTAATAAAACCAGAAAAAAAAGAAGAAGTTTTTTCAAAATATAAAAAATTTGAAAAACATGAAAAACGTAAAAATCAAAGTGATTATTCAAATGATACCATGGTAAGATTTTTACTCAGAAATAAAAAGAGAAATGTTGATGAACGTAGTATTGTGACGCGATTTTTAATAGAAAATGAAGAAGATATCGATAAAGGAAAAGTACTTTTAATTACTTTAAAAAAATATTTAGATGGAAAAGATGCATTAAATGATAGAAATCATCCATTACATAATGAATATATGAAAAATAAGAAAGCAATTGAAGAAGTTTTAGAAAGAACGGAAACGATGGCAGAAGATATTTTGAAAGGTGAAAATATTATCGTTTCTCGAGTCATGAGATATCCAGGGCAAGAAGACTATTTTGTACAAGTTATTGAGAGTAAAGAATTAGTTGACAAAATTTCTTTTCCGAGTGAAAGAAAAAGAGAAAGAGAAGCAAAAAAAGTAATTAATGCATTACCAAATAAAGCATTATTAATTGCGGTATTAATAGGAAATGAAAGCGTGTCAGATGAAGAAATATATATGGTTCCAAAATTAGGAAGAGATATTCTTAATGCGGCTTTAGAAAATGCTGAAATACAAGGAATTGTATCACATGATTTAATGAAAGATTTTAAGAGCAATCAAAATAAATATTCGACGAATTATATAACTGATAAAATTCAGCCTGTTGCAAAAAAATCTTTTGAAGGCGTTGAAAAATATATTGATATGGATAAAATTTGTTTAACAGCATGTATTGAAATTATAAAAGCTTCAGAAAGTGGACAATTTGTTTTTACAGATGGAGAATGGGAGGAAAATAGAGAAAATCACGAAAGAAAAGTTTATTTAGGAGCAGAAAAGTATTTAGCAGATTATTATGCAGTGATAAAAGATAAAGATGTAGAAGTTGTTTTTAGAGGAGAAAAATACACATCAGAAGATGTCAAAAGAGTAATGGTAAATTATATAGATGGAAGGTATATGTCACGTCCTCTTGTAGTAAATCAAATTCAATTAATTATGTTTGGTGATAAACAAATATCAGATGTTACAGAAAAACAATTGCAACGTATTAGAGAAGTTTTAGTTGAAGGTAACGGAAACATGATAATGGAAGACCTAAAAAGAATGATAGAAGTGGGAATATTAGATGAAACAACCATTTTACAATTATATGAAAATAGAAAACTTAGTCTAAATTCCATTCATGAAGTAAAAAAAATGTTACATTTAGAGGATAAAATAACTCCTGAATTTATCTTACAACAGTTTGATAAATTAATGACAGTCGACGAAAAAGATGGGCAATATGAAAAAGAAACTATAAAAAGATATATGGATTTATATAAAGAATTATATTTAACTGGAAAATCAGAAGAAGAGCTAGAAAAAGCAGGAAAAGCATTAATGGAAGCATTAGAGGAAGATAAGCAAAAGGGAGAGAAAGAAACAGAAGAGCAAAAACAAGAAGGATTATTAAGATATAAATTATTATCTGAAAGAACTTATGCAGTTTTGGCCTCTAAAGGAGTAGTAAAACCAGAAAATCTTATGCATATGTATCAAAAGGATGTTGTTCATTTGGATACTTTACAACAATTAAAACAAGAAAATGTTTCTTTTGATAATTTAGATATAGAACAACAAATCATTGATAGTTATATGAAAATAAGAGAAGAAGAAAATCCAGATAATCAAGAGCTAAAAAAATATATTACTTTATATAAAACTTTACAATTAAAAGGTTTAGCAGAAAAGGACAGAGCAGAAAGAGCAGATGAATTTATTATTAAACTTGGTGACAGAATAGAAAGTGATATACAAGCAGGAAAACAAAATAGAAAGTTTGGAGCAGAAGATAGAAGACAACTATATGAATTAGGGGCTATTCCAATTGATACAGTAGTACTTTGGGGAGAAAAAGAAGAAATTATTGATTTATTAAAAAGCAAAACATTACTTCCAAAAGATATCAAAAAATTGTATCAAGATAGGAGAATCATATTGCATGATTTTCAAGAAATTATGGAAGCGCCAGATATAGGAGTGGGACAAAAGCTTCATTTAGTTAATACAGTATTTTCTAGTCATGAAGTTGCTAAGATAAGACAAGACTTAATGGCAAGGATAAAAGGATTAAAAAGTACAGTTAGTTCAGAAAAGACAAAGGGAAAACAAAAAAATATAGATAAAAAAGAAGAAAATACAAAACAATCTAATTATGGGAATCGATATATATTTGATACAGCTGAAAGATATAATGCTTGGATAGAGTCAGACGAAGATGTCATGATGTCACTTTTTGATGATGGACATGTAGCATTTCGATTGCCAAATGTAAGAGATGGTATTGTTGTGATAGAAGAATTATGGAAAACAAAAACAGTTGAAGAAAACGGAATAAAAGAAAAACAATTAATAGACAAGTATGGAGCAAATGGATATGTATTTACAATAGAGGAATATGAAAAGTATAAAGACAGATTTATAACTAAAGATAATAGAATAAAAAGATCAAAATTAACTGAACTAGTACAAGAACTTCCTAATTTAGAAGAAAAAGGTGTTTTAAGAGAATTAATTCATACAAAGAATAAGTATACAAGGGATGTTCAAACATTATTGGGAATTCCAAAGAGTTTAGCAGGTGCAAGAACAGATATACAAAAAGAAAAAGCACTAAACACATTAGATGAGAGTACAGAATATACTCCAGAGGAAAAGGAAAGAATAAGAAAAATACATACTATGTGGGAGCAAGTAAGAAAAAGCAGAGATTTTTATAAAGAGCAATAAGAAACAAAAGAAATTCCTATCAAGTATTTGGAATTTGTATCATTATATGATATACTATCACTAGATAGAATATATAAAAAAGAAAGACTTATAAGATATAAGCCTTTCTTTTCAGCATAAGGCCTTGTGCAATACATGCACTTTGGGAGTAAATATCGCTAATAGAGAAATTCAATAAAGACAAAGGAATGAAATGAAATGTTTGATATAGAAGAAGAATTAAAAAAATTACCAGGAAAACCTGGCGTATATATTATGCATGATAAAGATGATAACATTATCTATGTTGGAAAAGCGATTTCATTAAAAAATAGAGTTAGACAATACTTCCGAAAAACCAATAAAACCGCTAGAATTGAAAAAATGGTTTCCTTAATTGACCATTTTGAATATATCGTTGTAGATAATGAGGCAGAAGCTTTAATCCTAGAATGTAATTTAATCAAAAAAAATAGACCCAAATTTAATGTATTATTAAAAGATGATAAAACCTATCCCTATATAAAAATTGATGTAAAATCAGAATATCCAGGAGTCTATTATACAAGAAGAATCATCAATGATGGCTCAAAATATTTTGGACCATATGCCAATCCAGGTGCAGCAAAAGAAATGCTAGACTTTATTAAAGAAAGATATAAAATTCATCAATGCAGAACATTAAAAGAAAGGACAAGACCATGCTTAAATTACCATATAGGTAGATGCTTGGCACCATGTATGGGAAATGTGGATAAAGAAGAATACCGAAAACAAGTTGATGAAATTATTGATTTATTGGAAGGAAAAACAGATAAGGTATTAAAAGATTTAGATTTACAAATGCAAGAAGCATCTCAAAAAATGGAATATGAAAAAGCAGCGTATTTAAGAGATAGAAAACAAGCAATTGAAAGAGCCTCAACAAAACAAAAAGTATCTAATATATCAGAAAATAGTATTGATGTTATTGGAATTGCAAAATCGGATTTAGAAGTTTGTGTAGAAATCTTTTTCGTAAGAGGAAGTAAAATGATAGGAAGAGAACAATACTTCTATAAAGATTTAAAAGACATGGAAGATAAAGAAATTCTTTCAGGATTTATCAAACAATATTATTTTGATAATCCAAACATTCCTAGTAAAATTATGATAAGAGAAGAAATTGAAGATAAAGAGGCAATTGAAAGTTGGTTATCCACAGAATTAGGAAAAAAAGTGGAAATCAAAACACCTAAAAAAGGCGAAAAATTAAGATTTGTAGAAATGGCAGAAAATAATGCAAAAGTAACACTAGATAATAAAGAAAAAGATAAAAGTGAAATTTTATTAGAATTAAAAGAAGTATTAAAAATGGATATCTTACCAAGAAAAATAGAAACTTTTGATATATCGAATATATCAGGTGAATACATGGTAGCTGGAATGTGTGTCATGCAAGATGGTGTTATTAAAAAGAATTTATCTAGAAGATTTAAAATTAA
Organism: uncultured Clostridia bacterium; assembly: GCA_944389225.1. GTDB lineage: Bacteria > Bacillota > Clostridia > TANB77 > CAG-508 > CAG-269. The sequence continues at coordinate 9,512 of CALXLP010000040.1, forward strand.
AACTGTCTATGGACAAGATGATCCAAAATGTATGGAAGAAGTTATCACTAGAAGATTAAGACATTCTATTGAAAATCCAAATGGTGGATTTGGAAAACTTCCTGATGTCATATTTGCAGATGGTGGTATTACCCAAATACGAGCAACCAAACAAGCTATTGAAAATGTTTTAAATGAAGAAAAAGAAAAGATTATGCAAGAAGATATGACAGAGCAAGACAAAAAAGAAAAACTAGAAATGATAGAAAAAGAATTAGACATTAAAGTATTTGGTATGGTTAAAAATGACAAACATCAAACAAGAGCTTTAATGGATGAAAACAGAAACGAACTAACCATTTCAGAAAATTTAATGAAACTAATTACGAGATTTCAAGATACGGTTCATGATACGGCCATTACCTATCATAGAAAATTGAGAGATAAAGAAATTACGAAATCAGAATTAGATGATATTCAAGGAATTGGTAAAGTCAAAAAACAGGCTTTATTAAAACAATTTGGAAGTGTAGAAAAAATCAAACAAGCATCTATAGAAGAACTAATGAAAGTAAAAGGGATTACAAAAGAGTTAGCAGAAAGATTAAAACAATAATAAAATATAAAATAGTAAAACGAAATAAGAAAAATAAATAAACAGGGAGTTACCTCCCTGTATGGACGTATCGAGTACGTCCTTTTTTTATTTGTCCAAAGATGGACATTGCCGGGTAGCGACCGGCCAACTCAGCGGTGACCCTGTGGGCCTCAATAAGCTGGTAGAGAATCCCTCCAGCCACAAGACCTATAGGAATTAATACAAGTGCTTTTTTCATAGATGCATCCTCCTTTAGTTAAAAGCAATTCACAGAGAGTTTTCTCTGCATAGATACTAAAATACTATATCACAAATTTTATATTATAGCAATTAATTAAGATGTTACAATACATAGTTTATATTAATAAGAATGCATATATATTAATATTTCATAAATTTCTCGGCTTAATACGTGCATTAAAGTTTTTAAATCTAAAAGGAACGAGCCTCTTGCTATTCCCGCTTCATCATTCTTTTAGATTTAGAAACTCTACAAGCACTCCAATCGCATTTGAAATTTAATCAATATTAACATATATGCATTCTATAGAATATTTTTTGGTGTGAATTGTAACACAAAGATAAGTAAATATAAACTAATAACGTTAAAAAGTTGAAAAAATGCTGAATTTGTAGTATAATTAAAGTATCAAATCAAAAGAGGAGGAGTATATGATGAAAGGTATTAAGGATTTTGCTCGGGCAATTGTCAAAGCAGTAGCAACGTGGGTGTCGCTGATAGCCATACTGTTTGTGAATTATAACTGGGATGTATTTGTTCAGTTTATCAGAAACTTTGGAGCAGAGGCATTGATAACGTTGTTAATTCCTACGTTTGTGGCTGGATTGATCTGTATGAAAAACTGGCCACGGAGAAAGAAGTCGTAAGACTTCGGGACTATTGGTTGGATACGAAAGTATCCTCCGATGGTCTTTTTTTTATATATTAGGAATAATTAAATAAAGAAATGCATATACATATATTAGGAGGGATGGATATGCAAAATACAAATGAAGGGATTTTTATATGTACATATGATAGTGAAGTATTGAGAATGAGAGAGAAAGAAAAGAAAAATTGGAAGGACAAGTTATATACAAGTATAATAAAGCATAAATTTATGTCATTAGTTATATTAGCGTTTATTATGTTGTCTAGTATAAATGCAATCATGATATATAATTTTTTTAAAATTTTACAAAACATTTGAATTTATGAAAAAAAAGAAGTATAATATGGAACAAGAAAGGAGCTAAAAATATGAGTATAAAATACAATGTTATGATACAAAAAGAAGAAGAATGGTATGTAGCAAAATGTTTGGACAATAATGTTGCATCACAGGGAAAAACAATAGAAGAAGCATTAAAAAATTTAAAAGAAGCTTTAGAATTATATTTGCAAAATGAAGAAGTTGTACAACCTAAAGAAACATATTTAACAACATTGGAGGTGGCTATATGAGTTCTAAATACCCAATACTACCTCCAGAAAAAATTATTAAGGTTATGAAAAAATTGGGATTTTATAAAATATCACAGAGAGGAAGCCATGCTAAATACATAAATGATAAGAACGGAAAAATATTTATTATTCCAATGCATTACGAAATTGCAAGAGGAACTTTAAAAAGCATCTTAGAACAAGCAGATATAGAATTAGAAGAATTTTTAAAACATTTAAAATCATAAAATTTTTAAATCGTCAAATACCCTTGGAAAAATCAAAAAAATATGGTAAAATATAGCTATTCTAATAATAGGAGGA
>CALXLP010000041.1 GCA_944389225.1 uncultured Clostridia bacterium
CAAAATCATTGGCTATTTTTCTTTTCTTATTTTTTTTGTAATTTTATATGCTAAAATTTTTATCTTAAGGTCTGTCCCTTTTGAACAATTTTTGTCCATTTTGGCACGTCCCCAATTAGACATATTTTTCTACTAATACAACTGTTCTTCCACTTCTGGTTGTTCCTGTGAATTCTTTTATGATAAATCTACCTTTTCCTCTGATGGTTATGATATCTCCACATTTTACTTGTTTTGAGTTCTTAGTTTCATTTTGTCCATTCACAAATACTCTTTCTTGTGCAATAATTTCTGATGCTTTACTTCTAGAGGTTCTTGCTAGGTCTGATACAATATTATCTAATCGTAATGAAGGAACAATAATGCTAACTTCTTCTACCTTTATTTCTAATTTTCTTACATTTTGTATATTTACGATTTCTATTTTTGCATTTTCAAATCTAGTAAGTGATGGTAATTGTGTTTTTAACACTTCTGCAAAATCATTAACAGTTATGATATCTGCGCCTTCTTCTCCCACAAGAATATCGCCTACTTTTTCTCTTTTTAATCCTAATTTTACAATTCCACCTAAGTAGTTTCTATGCGAATATTTTCCTTTTTCTTCTTCTGGTAATTGAATCCTTACAACTTTTAAAATCTTATCATAGTTTTTTTCTAACATGTTATCATCAAATTTTTCAGGGAAAGTAATTAATACCTTTCTTTCTGCATCTTCATATCCACCATATAATTTAAAATTTTGAAATTGTATTTTTCTTAAAAAATTTTCTACCAAAGATACTTGATACATATCTAAAAAATCTGTATATTCAATTTTTTCTCTTTTTGATGATATTTCTATTTTGTCTAATACTTGTGACAAACATAATTTATCTTCTTGTTTTTTGTAATCTTTTAACAGTTCTTGTTTATTCATTTATGTTTCATCTCTCCTTTTTTATGTCAGAGGACACTCCTTTATATCTAAGATTTTTTCTTAGGTTAAGGAATGTCCCTTCCTTTGTAATTGATTGTTAATCTTTTTACTTATCTTGTTTTCATCTTTCTTTTTTTATTTTTATGTTTATTTTTCTTTACTTCTTCTGATTTTACCTCTTTGTGGTTCTCTTCACTCTCATCTAATTTTTCTTCTGTTTCTGTTTCTTTTTTATCTTCATTTTTTCCTTCTAACTCTAGTTCTATATGTTTTTCTATATCCTCTACAATAGACTCTTCATCTAAATGATATATTTTTTCTAATTCTTCTATACTTCCATGTTGTATAAATTTATCTGGATAAGCATACGCTTTTATTTCTACATCTTCCATATGATTATCAACTATCAATTCTTTTATAGCTGTACCTAATCCATTGATAATCGTTCCATCTTCTATCGTAATTACCTTTTTCGTTTTCTCTATTGATTTCTGTAATGTTTCTACATCTAAAGGCTTCAAAAATCTAACATTAATCACTTCTGCATCTATATGCATATTTTGTAGTTTTTTTGCAATTTTTATTCCTCTTGCAACTGTTTTTCCTATTGTAAATATGGATATATCTTTTCCTTCTTTTAAGATTTCTGCTTTTCCTTCTTCTATGTTTTCATGTTTTTCAAATGGTTCTTTATCTTCCCCACCTCTTGGATATCGAATCACCACTGGCTTTTTCAAATCTACTGCAAATGCTAACATATCTTCTAATTCTTGAAAATCTTTTGGTGCTAAGATTGTTAAATTTGGAATTAATCTAAAAAATGCCATATCTAATGTTCCTTGATGTGTTTCTCCATCTGCTCCAACAATCCCTGCTCTATCCACACACATAATGACTGGTAAATTTTGAAGTGCAATATCATGAATCACTTGGTCATATGCTCTTTGATAAAATGATGAATAAATAGGAACAACTGGTATCATACCATCTATTGCCATACCTGCTGCTAATCCTAATGCATGTTGTTCTGCAATTCCAATATCAAAAAATCTATCTGGAAATTCTTCACTAAATTTGGTAAGACCTGTTCCATCTTTCATAGAAGCTGTGATTGCTACAATCTTTTCATTTTTCTTTGCTAGTTCTACTAATTTATCTCCAAATACTTTAGAATAGTCTTTTCCTTTTTCTTTCTTACTTTTTCCTGTTTCAATATCAAAAGGTCCAGTTGCATGAAATTTATCCGGATTTTTTTCTGCAATTTCATATCCTTTTCCTTTTTTGGTTAATACATGAATTAATACAGGATTATCAATTTGTTTGCTTAAGGTTAATATACTTTGTAATTCTTCTAGGTTATGGCCATCTACTGGTCCTAAATAGGTAAAACCTATATCTTCAAAAAACATTTTTGGTATAATTAATTGTTTAATACTTCTTTTTATAATTTGCACCATTTTTACAATTGGTTTTCCTATCACTGGTATTTTGCTAATTCTTTTTTTCATAATGACATTTGATCTAGTATACATTTTCTTTGTTCTTAATTTACTCAATAACATATTTAATCCACCAATATTTGGTGAGATACTCATTTCATTATCATTTAAGATAATCGTCATTTTGGTTTTACTATATCCTACATCATTTAATGCCTCTAATGCCATACCACCAGTCATAGCTCCATCACCAATCACAGCTAATACAGAATAATTTTCTCCTTTTAGGTCTCTTGCTCTTGCCATTCCTAAAGCTGCTGATATAGATGTACTACTATGTCCTGTATTGAAAAAATCATATGGAGATTCATTGGTTTTCGGAAATCCTGCAATTCCATTTAATGTTCTTAATGTTTTTAAAGCATCTCTTCTTCCTGTTAAAATTTTATGTACATAAGTTTGATGTCCTACATCCCATACAATTTTATCTTTTTTAAAATCAAATACATTATGTAATGCTAATGTTAATTCTACTACTCCTAAATTTGAAGCTAAATGTCCACCATTTTGGGATACAACATCTAATATATATTTTCTAATTTCTTCTGCTAATTTTTGTTCTTCTAGAATACTTAATTTCTTCAAATCTTCTGGAGAGTTTATATTCTCTAACATGTTATCACCTTTTTATTTTAATTTGCATGTCCTATTTTATCACATTTTTTCAGTTTTTTCCACAAATTTGTTGTATTTTTTATTTCTTGTGTTAAAATATATATTGAAATAAATTATGGGAGGATTATATATATGAAAAAAAGAGTTTTTATTACCTTATTTTTAATTCTAATTTTAGTTGCAAATATTTCTTTGGCATCTTATGATACTGTTACTATGACAGTGGTTGAAGAACCTGTTTGTACAATAGAAATTGGAGATAATTCAAGTTTTGAGAAAAAATTAGTTGAAAAAAATTTAAATAATAAAGAAGTTACCCTTCAATTACAAGTAACCAATGAAGAAGCTTCTTTACAACCAACCGGTGAAATTATGTTAGTAATTGATAATTCACAAAGTATGGAAGATATTGTTGATGGAACAACGACTAGAGAAGATTTAGTTATTGAATCTGCTAATACTTTAGTCAATACTATCTTAAATGGAAATGATAATTTAAAAGTTGGTGTGGTTAGTTTCTCAACAAATTCAAATGTTGATTTAGAAGGAACCATCAATGATGCTAATTTAGTTTCTGATTTATCATCAGATCCTCAAGCATTAACATCTGCTATTTCCAATATTCAATATACTGGACCTAGAACAGATTTACAATCTGGATTAAGTTTAGCTAGTCAATATTTTACAGAAACTGATAATAATAAATATATTATTGTTTTAACAGATGGTGTTCCAAATGTTGCTTTAGATTATGATGGTATGTACTTCTCAGATGATGTAATTAATAAAACAAAAGCTGAACTTCAATCTTTAGGAACTGCTGGATATAATGTTATTACAATGCTTACAGGTATTTCTAATCCTGATTCAACACCTGGAACAAGAGATGATGATAAAACATATGCAGAAATTATTGAGGAAGTTTTCGGAACAGAAGAGAATCCAACAGTTGGTAAATTCTATTATGTGCAAGATAGCGAAATTGAACAAACCATTACTAATGATATTTACAATGACTTATTACCAATTGAACAAGTATTAAAAGATATTGTTATTACAGACTATTTCCCAAAAGAAATTATTGATAACTTTGATTTTGCTTATGTCTCACAACCAAATATTGGAACAATCTCAGCAGAAGTAAATAAAGAAAACAATTCTATTACATGGACAATTTCTGAATTACGACCAGGAGAAACAGCAACTGTTCAATATACTTTAAGTTTAAAACAAAACTTTAGCAGTAGTATTGTTGGTAAAATTTTAGATACAAATGAAAAAGTAGATATTTCTTATACAGATCTTGATGGTGAAACAGTCGAAGAAACTTCTGATGTGACACCAAAATTAAAACTTACAGAACCACCTGTTGTTTTACCAGCAGCTGGTACACCAATTATGATTGCTTTATTTGCAATTGGTGCTGGATTATTTATCTATTCATTTGTTAGATTAACAGTTACTAATAGAAATATGAAACATTAATTTTTTTAAATATTATAAAAAAGAATTTAATTAATAAAATGTTTTAATTAAATTCTTTTTTTATTATTCTTATATTTAATTATATTATACATTTACCAATACAGAATTGCTCTAAAAGAAAGATCTCCTGTTGCTACTGTTGTATTATAACATACTCTTGTGCTTGTATAGAATGTAGGAAAATTATAATAACCTCCTCTATGAATACAATGTCTATCATTACTACTTTCAGCATATGTTTCTGTTGTCCATTCCCTAAAATTCGCAGCCATATCATATATATTACATTGCTTATCACCTGACATTCCTGCCTTTTGTTTTGAAGAATTTATACTCTTACCATCTTGTATAGAATATTTATTATTTGTTCCATTTTTCTGTATAAATATTATTGCTGTATCCCATGCATAACTGTTCATCAAGTCACTCCCTACTCCTGTATATAAATTTTGACATGCCTCTGCTGCTTGTGGTTGAGTAACATTACTATATACTGATTTATTATATTTACTTTCTGCTTTGTTATTTGTTCCCTTACTAGCTTCAAATCTTGCAATATAATATCCTCTATTATTTCTCACACTATCTATAAATCTCTCTATATCATTTGCTATTGTATTATCATACATATCTTCTTCTTTTGTTTCTTCTTTATATTTAGCATACCCACTAAGTTCAGATGGAGTACCATTACTACTGAATTCGTATCTTCCTAATAATATTTTTCCATTATCAACTACATCTTCTATCGTTCCATCTTCGTTTAATATTCCATCTACTGGTATCCACACATATTGATTTCCACCCTTTGTATTGTTCAAATCATCCTCTTTTACATCTGATATTACAAATCCTCCTTCTACAGTTGTACCTTCTACATGATAAAATCCATCTGGGATAGGTACATTATTATTTATACCTCCCTTTATTTCTATTTCATATCCATCTACCACTACTTTTTCTGGTAATCTTTCTATTTTGTTTGTATCTGATATTGGATTTCCTTTATATGTTAAATTATCTATATTTTTTAATTGTGCATTTAGACTATCTAAATTTATTTTACCATCTTCTACAATACTTCCTGCTACTGCTAATTCTACCTGTTCTTCCGAATTTGCCTTTCTTGTCTCTTCACTTGCTTGACTTGCCCTTGATATAATTCCATTTTCTCCTGTTAGTGTCGAAATTGTTACCCCTGCTAAAATTAATAATACAATAATCGTAATAACTAAAGCTATTAATGTAATTCCTTTTGCATTTTTATTATTTTTCATACATCTTCTTTTCATGTTTTCTCTCCTTTTTTCCTTTGTTTTTTCTTAGAGTGATTTACTCTAGGAAAATGCTAAATTCCTAGATTCTTTATATTTACTTGATTTTTAATCCTCTATTTTTTTCAAAAATGAAAAAATTATTTTATTATATTTTTAATTTTTCTTGATAAATATATTATTTATTGATATAATATTAAACAGAAAAAACCTAGAGTAAATCACTCTAGGTTTTTATAGCATTTCTTAAATTAACATAATATTATAAATATTTATAATTAATTTCTATAATTCACTTTCTATTGTTAATAATCGATTATATTTTGCCACTCTATCTGTTCTACATGGTGCTCCTGTTTTGATTTGCATACTATTTATACCAACAGCAATATCTGCAATTGTTGTATCCTCTGTTTCTCCTGATCTATGAGAAATAATCGTTTTATATCCATTTTCTTTTGCCATTTGAATCGTATCTAATGTTTCTGTTAAAGTTCCAATTTGATTTGGTTTAATTAAAATCGCATTTGCTACTTTTTTATCAATTCCTCTTTTTAATCTTGACATATTGGTTACAAATAAATCATCACCAACTAGTTGAATTTTGTTTCCTAACCTTTCAGTTAATATTTGCCAGTTTTCCCAATCCTCTTCTGCTAAACCATCTTCTATGGATACAATTGGATATTTGTTACATAAATTTACTAAATACTCTATCATCTCTTCATTACTCTTTAACATATCTGTTTTCCAGAAATAATATCCATCTTTTCCTATTTTCTTAGCTTCTTCTTTCATTTCTGTACTAGCCACATCTAATGCTAAAGCAATTTCTTTTCCTGGTTCATAACCTGCTTTTGTTATTGCTTCCATAATCACATCTAATGCCATTTCTTCATTTTCTAAATTGGGTGCAAATCCACCTTCATCACCCACACCTACAGCAAATCCTTTTTCTTTTAATACCTTTTTCAAAGTATGATAAATTTCAGCTCCCCTACGTAATCTTTCTGCAAATGTAATATCTCCTATTGGCATAATCATAAATTCTTGTATACTAATATTGTTTTCTGAGTGTTTTCCTCCATTTAATATATTCATCATTGGAACTGGTAATTCTTTTGCATGGATTCCTCCTATATATCTATATAATTCCATGCCTAATGTATTGCTTGCTGCTTTTGCTACTGCCAAAGAAACACCTAAAATGGCATTTGCTCCTAAATTTGATTTATTTAAGGTATCATCTAATCGTATCATTTCTTCATCTATTTTTCTTTGTTCAAATACATTCATTCCGATTATTTTTTTACTAATTTTTTTATTGACATTCTCAACTGCTTTTATAACTCCTTTTCCTTGGTAACGATTCTTTTCTCCATCACGTAACTCTACTGCTTCAAAACTTCCTGTAGAAGCCCCTGATGGAACTGCTGCTACTCCACATATTCCCTCTTCTGTTACGACCTCTACTTGAATAGTAGGATTTCCTCTTGAATCTAATATCTCAATTGCCTCTACACTTTTAATTAATGAACTCTTTTTCATAAAATTCCTCCTTACTACTTACATATATATACATTTTTTACAAATTCATGAAATCTATACAATTTATTATATTTTTATTATATTTTTGCATAAATATTTTTTACGCAAAAAATAAATGATTAGATTTATTTTATCTAATCATTTGAATTCTCTTTAATTTTAACTTGCCTTTTTGTTTCTTAATTCATATGCATATTGTAAACTAATTTCATTAATTTCTCCAGAAGAGATTCTAGCAATTTCTTCTATCACTTCATTTTCTTTTAGTAATTTAATTTGTGTTTTGGTTCTTTCTTCTTTAACATTTTTACTAATAAAGTAGTTATGGTCTGCAACTGCTGCAATATTTGGTAAATGAGAGATACACATTACTTGATGTTTTTTTGCAATTGCTTTTAATTTACTTGCTACAGAATTAGCAGCTTTCCCACTAATTCCTGTATCAATTTCATCAAACACTAATACTGGTATCTTATCTGTATCTGCTAATACCTTTTTAATTGCCAACATAGTTCTTGACATCTCTCCTCCTGATGCAATTTTAGATAATTCTTTTTCATCTTCTCCTAAATTAGTGGTAATATAAAATTTAACGATATCTTTTCCTGTTTTGAAAAATTCTTCTTCTTTATAAGCTACCTTTACATTAATTTTTGCATTTTTCATTTCCAAATCTACTAATTCTTGATTAATAGATTCACTTAATTTTTTTGCATATTCTATTCTTATATCACTCATCTTTTTTCCTAATGTATTCATTTCTTTTTCTATCTTTTTTAGTTCTATCTTTAATTTGTTGTTATATTCTTCTAAGTTTTCGATATGTTCAATTTCTTCTTGTATTTGTTTGTTGTATTCTAATATTTCTTGTATACTATTTCCATATTTTCTTTTTAATGAATAAATGGTATCTAATCTTTCTTCTATATTGTTTCTTTCTTCTTCATCAAAATACACATCTTCTTTATATCCGTTAATATCTCTTGCTAATTCTTGTAACTCATAATAAGAACTTTTTAAACTATTACTTGCTTTTTCATATTTTTTATCTATACCTTCTATTTTTTCTAATGCTCGAATTGCCATACTTAAACTGTCTATGGTATTTTCAGATAATAAACTATCTGCTTCATTTAAATTCTCTACAATTTTTTCTGAGTTCAAAAATAAATTTCTTTTTTCTTCCAATCCTTGTTCTTCATTTTCTTTTAGCTTTGCTTGTTCAATTTCTTCTGTTTGATATCTTAATAAATCTAACTTTCTTTGTCTTTCTTTATCATCACCATAATTTTGTTTTAATTCCTCTTTGATTTCTAAATAACGATTGTATAACGTTCTATATTTCTCCTTATTTTCTCCTAAAATCTCTGTTCCAATAAATCCATCTAAATATTTCAAATGTAATTTACTATCTAATAAATTTTGATTATCATTTTGTCCATGAATTTCAATAAATTGTTTCATAAAGTCTTTTAATTCGTTAACTGTCACCATTCTTCCATTAATCTTACACATGTTTTTACCATTTATATTGATTTCTCTTGAAACAATAATATTTCCTTCTATGGCTTTTTCGTTTTCTGGACAATACAAACAAAGCTCAACAAAAGAATTGTTTTCTCCTTTTCTGATCATCTCTTTTGAAAATCTTCCACCTGATATAATTTGAAGTGAATCAATAATTAAAGTTTTTCCAGCTCCTGTTTCACCTGTTAAAACATTTAATCCTTTGTTAAAATCTATACTTAAATCCTCTATAATTCCTATATTTCTAATATGTAAAGATGATATCATAATCTATTCCTCTACTTTCTTTTTATTAAACAATACTAAAAAAATGTTCGCCTTTATTGTATCCACAATTTAAAAAATTGTCAATACTTTTTGCGAACATTTTTTCTTTCTATTTTTTGTTATATCTATTATACTCTTTTGCAAAATAAATTAATAAATTTGTATTTTACTATTCTGCTTTTACAAATTGCCCTGCATAATTTGTAGCACTTTCTGTCATCTCACTTTTCCAATTTGGTCCTATATATATTGTTACACTAGCAGGTAAAAAATCATTATTCATTCCAAACATCAGGCTATAGTTATCTACATTATTTGTATTAAAGTTACTTAAATCTAATTCTGTTAATTTTTTACAATTACAAAACATTTGTCTCATATTTGTCACTTTACTCGTATTAAAACTACTTATATTTAAACTTGTTAAATTTCTATTCCCATCAAACATACTCGACATATCAGTTACATTTTCTGTATTAAAACTGCTTAAATCTAATTGGGTTAAATTTGTACAAGCATGAAACATAGCATTCATATTAGTTACTTTACTTGTATTAAAACTACTGAAATCTAAATTATTTATGTCACCACAATTCGAAAACATCTGCGCCATATTTGTTACATTTTCTGTATTAAAATGCGTTAAATCAACTGTTTGTAAATCAAAACAAGCAAAAAACATATATGACATATTAGTCACTCTACTTGTATCTAAATTCGCAATATTTTGAATTGTTGTTAATTTGGTTAAATAATAAAACCATCTAGCTGTACTTTTAGGTACTACTTTATTTAGGAAGTTTGCTGTAGTTATACTGTTAGCATCTGAGTACCAGGGTGGTGTTTGATTTGTTCCAAATATATCTATCTTTCCATACTCCTTAGATACTAACGCTTCATCAAATTCATCTTTACTATTAAATACTAATGTTCCATCTGTATATAAAGCTACATATACATCTGTTAATTCAGGACCACTTCCATAATATATTTCTCTATCTCCTATTCTTATGATTTGGCTTGTTCTATCTATTTCATCTTCTGTTATTGAGCCATTATCTTTTAAGTTTTGCAAAAAATCATCTTCACTAGTTATTGTCCCTCCTGTTGTATTTCCCATTTCTTTTTCTGACTTCCACAAATTCACTTGTTCTTCTACTTGTGCAATTCTAGTTTCTTCTGCTGCTTGACTTGCTTTATTTAAAATTCCATTGTTTCCTACTAATGTTGCAATTGTAACTCCCGCTAATATTAATAATACAATAATTGTAATAACTAATGCTATTAATGTTATTCCTTTGTTTTCTTTTGTTTTCATTTATTCTTCCTCCCTTGTATATTCTTAAATTATAGTACTCTAAGAAATTATATTGATTCCTAAATGTGGGAATTAAAATATTTTGTATAAAATTTTCTTTATTAAAATGTTAAAAATTACTAAATAAATTTAACAAAAGTATTTAGTAATTTTTTGTATTTTTCATTGACTTTGCAATATTTTATTGCTACAATTTAACTATAAAAAATTTCTTAGAGTACTATACTCTAAGAAATTTTC
>CALXLP010000042.1 GCA_944389225.1 uncultured Clostridia bacterium
TGAAATACTATATACTATAAAAAGTTATGAGAAAAGAAGAGAAACCGTAACAACTGTGGCTCTAAAAGGGGTCACCATAAAAAGAAATCTATGCATCTAGCTTATATCAAGCAATACATAGATTTTTATTTCATCAAATAATGCAATTTTAATGCAACTGGCTATTTATACTATCAAAATATTCTTCAGCTTTTCTTAGTTCATCTTCCTTAAATTTATTAAAAACAGAAGTATATGTATTTAAAGTTGTTTCAATATCTTTATGTCCTAATATTTTTTGAAGTACGACTGCACTCATTCCTGATTCAATGCATCTTGTTGCAAAAGTGTGCCTTAACATATGTGTATTTACATCGCTAGTTTTTAAATTTACAATTGTATCTTTTCCTTTTTTATTCTTTTTCTTTTTTGGAGAAATCTTAATTTTTATATTTGCATCTTTACAAATCTTTTTGAAATGAGTATTTATAGTAGAGGGATTTATAAAATTGCCGTTATTTTCAAACAAGAAACCTTTAGATGTATAATTAGATAGAATTGGTATTAAAACGTCAAAAAAAGGAATTTGACGTGTTCCTACATATGTTTTTGTAGTCTTGCCAACAATAATTTTATCATTATTATCTTTAGTTAAAGTTCTTTCAATGTTAATCCTTTTGTTTTCAATATCTATATCTTCACCTTTTAAAGCTAAAATTTCTCCAATTCTCATACCTGTATATATAGCAATATAAAGAATATCTTTATATTTATCATCACTTTTTGATAATTCGTCAAGAAAAGCGTTTTGTTCTTCAATAGTTAGTGCTTCAATTTTTTTAGTTTCTTTATCTGATTTTGGTTTTATAATTGCACCTCTAATAGAAAAAGGGTTTGAACTTATTATATTATCTAGCAAAGCAAAATTAAAAGCTTGCCCAATTAAACCATATACTTTTTCTATTATAGAATTAGAGTAGTTTGTAATTTGTGAAAGATTATTATTGATTTCTGAAACAGTAATTTTTTGAATAGGTCTATTTGCAATGTCTAGTTTTGCTATAATGTTTTTAGTGTCTGTATGTCTTTTATATGTCACATCTTTGATTTTATTAGAGTTATAAAGCTGATCTATATATTTATCTACTAATTCTAAAAGTGTGATATTAGAATTTTCAATAAATTTTTTATCTTGTACATCTGATAAAGCTTTAGTCATCTTTTCTTTAACTTCTTTTCTTGTATTTCCATATACTGACTTACGATTTAATTTACCATCTGCTTTTCTACCTGCAGTAAATTGACCTATCCATTTATTTAATTTTTCACTATAATATATTGTTCCTTCTCCATTTCCTCTTTTTCCCATAATAAATACCTCCTTAAACAAATTTTTGGTACTTGTATAAGGAAGCTTTTTGTATTATAATTATAAAAACTGCTTATACAAGTAGTGTCGGAATAGATAATGTATAAAGTTTGGCGACCGAGTACATTATCTATTTATTTAATAATTTTTCATATAGTAATAAATATTTTTCTATATTTTTAGGTAGCATATAATCATTATAACTTGATAGTTTTTGATAAAAATCTTCAATTCTTTTATCTTGAGCTTTTTTAGTTTTTAATTTATTTATTTGAAATAACATATCATCATAAAATCTATCAATAAAATCATTTATAGTTAATTCCTTTTTGCTTAGTATGTTGGCTAAGTTTTGAGAAGGTGGAGTACCCTTAAAACATTTAAAAGGTTCTAATTTAGCCATATTTTCTAATTTATTTATTAGTAAGTTATATCTCATAAAAAATACATCTGGATTTTTAGTAGTATTTATTAAATTAGCACAGTCATTAGCTATCTTCAGCATACCTTCGACATAAAATTCAGCTTCTTTTCTATTATGAACAGCAACAGAAACACCATCAATATCTATAATTATAGGTTTGTTATGTAAAAAATTTAATATTCCCATACTATTTTCTCCTTTATTTTTTTATATTTTACCTTGATAAGATATAACCTTACCAATAATTTGTATGTTAATTTTTTTAGGGTTATAAATTTGTACTGTATTTTCTGGGTTGGTAGACATAGGTTCCAATATAACAAGACCATTTTCAAATTTATATTTCTTAACTGTTGCGTCGTTACCGTCTACAAGAATAGCACCTATTTCATCATTTTCTAAAGTGTCTTGTCTTTGTATAAGCACAATATCTCCTTCACTAAATTTTAAATTCATACTGTCTCCTTGTACTCTTAAATAAAAGTACGTGTAGCCTTTTTTTATTTGAGAAGAAGGAGCAAATTCGTAACCTTCTATATTTTCTGTAGCCAAAATAGGTAACCCTGCACTTATTTTCCCAACGACAGGTACTTTTTCTGGTACATCTGTAGTAGGAAATACATTGCTTTCTACTTTTTGTCTTTCCATAGGTGCATCATAACCCATTAACCATATTTCATTTACATTAAAATATTCTGCTAAATATTTAATAGTAGTTATTTTAGGCGACATCTCTCCGTTCATATATCTATATATAGTTGATTTACTTTTAATGCCTAAAATTCTTGCTAACATTTTTATATCAGTATTGTTTTCTTTTACAAGTTTAAATAATCTTTCAGAAAACTTATCTAAAATAATTTGGTCGTTCATTTTTTTACACCTCAATAGTATTATACAATAAAATTTTTCGTCTTGCAACTAAAATTTTTATATTTTTTTGCAAAAAGCTATTGACAAATAAAAAACTATGTTATATATTATAGTTGCGAAACGCAAAAAGAAATGAGGTGAGAAGATGAATAAATATAGAGAGCTTGTAGAATTAAAAGGCTTATTGAGAGAAAAGAAGATAAATTATATAACATTAGCGAATTACTTAAAACTCTCATTAAGTGCAGTAGCTAACAAGATAAACGGAAAATCAATTTTTAATCTTGTGGAAGTTGTTAAAATATCACAATTCATAGGAATAAAAAAAGAAGATATTCCAATATATTTTTTTTAATCTCAAAGTCGCGAAACGCAAAAACAAAAGAGAGGTGAGAAGATGAAAATAGAAGGTAGCGTACAAGAATTAGAATTATTTTTTAAAAAGTTTAATCTAATAGAAAAAACAGAAATAAAAATAGATGGCACAAAAGTTGGGGAACAAATTGTACCATCAGTAGAAAAAACTATAAGCCGTTTGGATAATCACGATTAAAAGATTGTAAAGCTACTTTATATAGTTCTTGATATTTTTTATAAAAGTCAAATGGAGCATCTTCCATATCATCATAAATGATATCAGTTCTACTTAACATACAAATAGCTAAATCGTGAGCACGTTGTTCATTAGACATAATAATTCACCTCACTTTCGAGGTAATTATAACAAAAAATAATAAAGAAAGGAAGTGATAGAAATGCAATTAAAGAAACCAACTAAAAAATATGAAGAATTACCAGAAACAATAAGCCCACTTGATTATATGGAGTGGAGAGGTGTTGGAAGGGCTGTCGCAGATGCAACTTTTCACTCAAAAGATTTTCCAAGATTAGAAAACACAGGAAATAAATTATTGGCAGATAAAAGAGCAGTATTACTTTATGAGTTGGGACTAAAAGAGGAAGAAAAACAAACAGTTTTAAAAGAAATAGCAAAAGAAATAATTTAAAGGAGGTGAAAAAAATGAAAAGAAGAAATAAAATATACGAACTAATCGGACGAGCCACAACAAAAATATTAGCATTTTTGTTAATAGAAACAAGCTTATATTACACACTAATTTATATTTTAGACAACTGTATAACAGTTTATAGATAAGGAGGAGTGATTTATGAATATTAAGGATTATTTAAATGACGAAATAAAAAGATTAAACAGAATGAACGACAACTTAGAAAAAAACATAAATAAAGAATTAGCAGTAAATAATGAGCCTGAACAAATAATAAACAATGTAAAAGCTATGTGCGAGATAGCTAATACAATATGTAATTTACACAAGAGTTGTGTCATCTAATTGTAAGTTTTTATAAACATTATTATAGATATTTGCAATTTCTTCTCCTAATTTTTGATTGAAATTTGAATTTTCATTCAAAGATGTGGAAGTGTGAGTAGTAAATTGTAAACAATCTAATTTTTTCAATGTAAGTTGTAAAGCAATTTCTTCTTTGGACATAACATCACCACCTTTCGTGGTGTTCAGGCTCATGCGTATTATACAAAATATAACAAATAAAGTAAAGGAGTGAAGAAAATGGGATATATGAGTGCAGCGGCAAAAGTATTAAATATGCAACCAAAAGAAAATAGTAAATCACATAAAGAAAAAGAAGCAAAAAGACAAGCAATGATGAGTAAAAGAATAGTTTGTGAAAAATGTGGAAAAAGCAATGTTACTTTATATAACATTCAAAATCATTATTATTGTAAAGATTGCAAATAGAAAGGAGGAAAAAATGATTTTAGGAATTGAAACTAAAAAAGATTTAAGAAATCAACTAGAAGAAGCAGAATTAAGAGCAGTAACACATTTTAATAAAGTTAATAAAATAGAAAATATTTTAAAAACAGCGAATATAACAAAAGAAAACTATTTTATAACTTTAAACAAAATAAAAGAAGTTATCGTCGGTCAAAACAAATAACTTCTAATAGACACATAAAAATATGATTATATGCTTAATTATAGCATAGAAAAAGGAGAAATGTCAAATGGAAACACTAGAACAATTAGAACATAAATACTTTTTACTAGAAATGCAAGACCATTGGAATAGCGAAGATTATAGATATGCAGATGAGTTAAAAGAAAAAATAAAAAAATTGAAGGAGGAAAATAGAAATGATTAAAAAACCAGCAGAGATGATAAATGAAACAAATAGATTTAGAGTATTATTAGCAGGTTATCCTGGAATAGGAAAAACAACATTAGGATTATCTGCACCAAAACCATTACTAATAGATGTGGATTTTGGAATAAATAGAGTAATGGCAAGCTATAGAAGAGATTATATTCAACCAGATAGTTACGAGCAATTATTAAGTGATTTAAAAGGAGATTTAAGCGATTATGAAACGATAGTCATTGATACCGGAGGAAAACTATTAGATTTAATGAAAGCTTATGTAATTAAAAACGATATAAAAAATGCTAAAAAAGATGGAACATTAAGTTTGCAAGGATATGGAGCAGTAGGTAGAGAATTTACTAGATTTATGAATTACATATATTTTGAATTAAAGAAACATTGTGTAATTATATTCCACGCAGTAGAAGAAAAACAAGACGAAGAAACAAAACTAAGAATTTTAGTAGAAGGCAGCACAAAGAATACAGTATGGCAAAATGTAGAGCTTGGTGGATTTATAGAGATGAGAGGCAACAAAAAGACAATAGGATTTGATAACTGCGAAAGATACTTTGCTAAATCTAGTTTTGGAATTAAAGGAATTTATAACATACCAGAATTAGATACAAATATACCAAACGATTTCTTGACTAAATTATTTGAGCAAGCAGATAAAAATATACAAGCAGAAAGCAAGATATTTGAAAAAGAAAGACAAGAATATCAAGCAGTAATGGACAAGTATTCTCCAATAATTGAAAATATGACTACCGAAAATGTACAAGAAGTATCTGATTTAATGCAAACAATAGAGCATAAATTAACAAGTAAAAAAGAATTGTCAGCAATATTTTTAGAAAAGCTAAAATCTTTAAATATGCATTACAACAAGGAAACAAAACAATATGAGGTAAATAAGGAGGCGAAAGAAAATGGCTAAAACTTGTGAACAATGTATCAATTGTATGTATTTAGAACACGGAGATATGTATTGCGATGAGCATGATGATTTTGCATTAGTATATGACGAATTTTGCCCAACAGATGACTATATGTGGTGCAATGGAAAAAAGTTTGAAAGGAGATAAGTATGGCTAAATATTATATAACTCCTACGTTACTAAATAGTTGGCAATACAATATAAAAAATGGAACGTTAGAAGATTTTATAAAAGTATTAGATAAAGAAGAGTTTGAGCCAACTGAAAGCATTTTAAAAGGTTTTGAATATGAAAAATATATGCAAGAAAATTTTGAAGAAACATTGGGTGGAGCATATCAGGTAAAAGTCAGCAAAGAGTGCGGAGATTATTTACTATATGGAATTGTAGACTGCTTAAAAGGTGGAATCATTTATGATTATAAATATACAAAAAATTATGAGGTAGGAAAATTCTTCAATAATCATCAGACTTTAATGTATTTAGAAATGGTACCAGAAGCTAAAAAGATGATTTATTTGATAACAAACAAATTTGATGAAGAACCTCGGAGATATTTATAGAGAAGAATATACAAAAGATATGTTCCCAGAAACAATAGATAGTATATTACATAAATTTGAAGAATGGCTAAAACAATATAATTTATTCGATTTATATACAGAAAAATGGAAATGTAAGTATTAGGAGGCTGCTATGGACTTATTTGAAGAAATAACAAGGCTAACAAGAGAATTAGATACAGCAGTAAGAGAATTAAGAAAAAGTGGTTCTAATCTAGCAGAAGCAGAAAGAAAATACAAAATATGTTTAAGGCAAGAAGCATTAAAACTAAGAGAAGAAAAGAATATGCCTGTAACTTTAATAAATCAAATTATTTATGGCATTCAAGAAGTAGCTAATTTAAGGTTTGATAGAGACGTAAAAGAAGCGATATATCAGGCTAATTTAGAAAGTATAAACAGTACAAAACTAAAATTAAGGATATTAGAAAATCAATTAAACAGGGAATGGGGACAAGCTAAAAATGTCTAAATCAATATTACAAGACAAAAAAGAGTGCTACATAACAGGAAGTACATACAATCTACATAAACATCATGTTTTTGAAGGTACAGCAAATAGAAAACTAAGTGAACAAGATGGTTTATGGCTATGGTTAAGAGGAGATTGGCACAATTTAAGCGATTATGGTGTGCATTTTAATAAAGAATTAGATTTAAAACTAAAAAGAATGGCACAAAGAAGATGGCAAGAATATTACAACAAAACAACAGAAGAATTTATAGCTAGATATGGTCGTAGTTATATATAGAAAGGAGAATAATCTTGAAAATATGCAATGTTGACGGATGCAACAATAAAGTTTATGCAAAAGGATTGTGCGTAAGACATTATAATCAAATAAGATGCAGTGGAAAAATATTAAAAAGATTTAGAAACGATAAAAACGAATATGAAATATATAGTAGTAAGGTTTTAATTAGTATATACAATAAAAAATCAGAAATCATAGAAAAAGCAATAATAGATAAAGATGACATAGAAAAAGTAAGCAAATATAAATGGCATGTTTTATCGAATGGCTACATAGCAACAACTTTAAAAAACAGAAAATTATTACTTTTACATAGATACATAACTAATTGTCCAGAAGGAAAAGTTGTTGACCATATTAACCATGATAGAAGTGATAATAGAAAAATTAATTTGAGGATTTGCACAACCAAAGAAAACGCACAAAATAGAAAAGATAAGCCAAAGGGAATTACAAAGATAAAAAAAAGAGATAAAGAATATTTTGTTTTACAGCTACATGGAAGATACATAGGCTGCTTTAAAGAGTTGCAAAAAGCAAAAGATAAAAGAGAAGAAATATTAAATAAAGAGTTATAAGAAATAGCAACAGGGCAGGCACATAAGTAACTGCCCTTAAATTTTACGAAAGGAGAAAACAAAATGAACTATATTAAACAAGTAAACGCATTCTATAGAGTTATACAAGAAAATCCTTTGAGTGCAAACGCACAATGTTTATATAACTATTTGTTAAATAAATGTAGCGAATTTGGATGGAAAAGTGAATTTTCTATATCTAACTTGGTAGTCTGTGGAATTACAAGTTTAAGCAGACAAGCCTTAGACAGAGCAAGAAGCGAGTTAGTTCAAAAAGGATATATACAATATAAAAAAGGTCGTTCTAATCAAGCTGGAAAATATCTGATTGTTAGTTTTGTTACACAGAATGATACACAAGATAATACACAAAGTAATACACAGGATAATACACAAGAACGGACACACTTGTTGCACATTAAATAAACTAAAAGAAAATAAACAAAACAAAACTAAAATAGAAAAAGAAAAAAATAAAAAGAAAAATGAAACGGAATTTGACCAGCTTATTAACGAAAATTTTTCTGATGAAGAATTGAAAAAAACAATTTATGATTTTATAAAAATGCGTAAAGCCATAAAGAAACCATTAACAACTAAGGGTTTAGAGCTTATGATTAAAAAACTTTATAAGCTAACAACAAATGTAGATGAGCAAATAGAGATTTTAAATAATTCTATTATGAATAATTGGCAAGGGATATTTCCACTAAAACAAGAACAAAAAAACAATTCAAAAGGAAATTTTAATGATTTTAAAGAACTATGGGAGGAGGCAAGAAAAGAAGATGAACAGACAGGAAACAACTCAAATAATAACTCTTTTAGCTGGTAACTATAATAGCATAGCAGAAAAAAGTAAAGAACAAAAACAAATGATGTTAAATACATGGCAAGAGTGTTTAGGAGACTTAGATTACAAGCTAGTATTACAAGCAGTAAAGAAAACAATTATAGAAAGCCCATATCCTCCAACTATACATGATATTAGAAAAAATGCAGTAGAAATGGCGAATCCAACTAATGCAAGAACACCAATAGAAGCATGGGAAGAAGCATATAAAATGATTTGCAATGGTAGTTATATGACACAAGAAGAATTTGATAAACACAGTCCAGAAGTTAAAAAGTTTTTTGGTAGTACAACACAATTAAAAGCGTATGCAACAAATGTAGATTTTAACATGGACGTAGTAAGAAGTAACTTTTTAAAACAATATGAAGCTATTACAGAAAGAGAGAAACAGCAAAAATTATTACCAGAGCAAATGCAAAAAATGATTAGTAATTTAACAGAAAAATTAGATGTTAAAAGATTGGAGGAATAAAACAAATGAGCTATGATATAGAACTTTATAGAAAAGGCTTACGAAATAAACAAAGAGCATATTACAACTACGAGGGAAATATAACATACAATGTATGCAAAATGTTAGAAGTTGCATTTGGAGAAAATCATTTGAAGAAGTGGAATGATTTAAGTTGTGATAAATTCTTTAAAGACTTAGAAAAAGGATACTTTGACATGATTAAAAATCCAAAAAAATACAAGCAATATGATAGTCCAAATGGCTGGGGAACTTACGAAACAACACTATATTCCATAGAAAAGTTATATAAAGCAATAAAGGAATATGCAGAAATAGATGGGCTTGAAAATGTATTTTTAGATTTTACATAGGAGAGTGATAATAATGAGTATAACAAGTCAAACAAGACAGATGAGTTTTAATGACATACAAGATAAAACAAAAATAAGATACATACAAATTTTAAATAGATTAGATAAGCCTAAAACAGCCAAAGAATTAGCAGTAGAATTATTTGAATTAGGATTTATACCTAGTACGGAAAGAAATTATACAGCCCCAAGATTGACAGAATTAGAAAAAATGGGACTGGTAAAAGCAACAGGCAAAAAGAAATGTGAATATACAGGTAAAACTGTAGCAATTTATGAAAAAATAGGAGGAATTGATTATGAAATTTAAAGTTGGAGATAGAGTAAAGTTTGTGAAAAGCATAGAAATTCATTCAAATAAGGTAAAGTTAGGAGGCATATATAAAATAAAACATGTTAATAGTTCTGCATTTTGTACGCCATACAGAGTAGAAAATGGAGAATGGTTTGGAGAGGAAGAATTATTAAAAGAATACACCTACGAAGATTTAAGAATAAGTCCTGTTGGTACTAAGATAACTTTTGAAAATGGACTTTTGGTAAAAATAGCAGATAACTATTATAGAGAAAATAGTCCAAATGGACGTTTTAGAGATTATAAAAACTTAAAAGAATTAAAAGATAATTTTGGTGTATTTAATTTAGGCAAAATAATAAAAATAGAAGAACCAGAATACAAAACAGTTTATGAATCTAAAGTAGAAATTCTAGACGAAACAGAAAAAAGATATTTAAGAGGAGTTATTACACCTTTTAAAGACAGTATAGAAACAATAAGAAGATTATATTCGCCAACTAAAGAGAAAGATTATATTCAAATAAGATACAAAGATGATAGACCAACAAATTTTCCTTATTTTGAAAGTAACACAATGTATAAATGCATGGAGCTAAACAAGAATTACACTTTAGAAGAATTAGGATTATAGGAGTAAAACATGGAAACAAAATGTAAAACCTGCTTAGGTTGTAACAGATTAGAAGATAGAAATTTTAAAGAAGTATATAGATGTGAAAATTACATGAGAGGAGCAGAAGA
>CALXLP010000043.1 GCA_944389225.1 uncultured Clostridia bacterium
ATTTCATGTTATTTAGGCTATTTCTTAGCAATCTATCTCGTAACTTTTATAGCCATTATTCCAGGATTTCATTATGTATTTAACTTTGTTAGTTTGTTACTTCATAAAAAAGATAAGAAGAAATCCTATAACAAAAAAGAGGAAGATGTTACAATTTTGTTACCAGTATACAATGCCAAAAAATCAATAGAAGAAACACTTAACTCTATTAAAAAGCAAAAATACTGTGGAAATATTTATGTAAAAATAATCGATGATGGTTCAACTGATGGAACTTTGGAATTATTAAAATCAATGGATTTAGATGCTAATATGACATTAATAGAAAACAAACATCAAGGAAAAGCAAATGCACTTAACCAAGGTTTAAAAACTGTATGTACGGATTATACCATTACAATTGATAGTGATACCGTTTTGCATCCTTTAGCTGTTAGAAATATCATGCATCAGTTAGTAAATTCTAATAAAAAAACAGCTGCAACAGCGGGTTGCCTATTTGTTAAAAATCCCAAAAAGAGTTTTATGACAAAAGTTCAAGAATGGGATTATACATTAGGTATCTTTGGAGTAAAATTAATGCAAGGCAATTACCATTCCACATTAGTTGCACAAGGAGCCTTTAGTGCTTATAAAACAAAAATGTTAAAAGAAATCGGTGGTTGGCAACATTGTGTAGGTGAAGATATTGTTCTTACTTGGCAATTGTTAAGTAACGGTTATGAAACCAATTTTGCAAAAAATGCGATTGCGTATACAGTTGTTCCAGAAAAATATAAGGAATTGGGCAAACAAAGAAAAAGATGGGCTAGAGGTATGATAGAAGCTTTTAAAAAGAATAAAATATTAACTTCTAAGAAAATGTCATTGAAGTCTAAATTCTTAGCATGCTTTAATGTCTTTTTCCCTTTCATTGATTTAGCACTTCTGATGTTTGTACCACTTAGCTTAATTTTCTTAGCGTTTGGAAATCCTTTATTACTTGGTTGGATTTCTTTATTAGTAATTCCTTTTGGACTATTGTTATGCTTACTAATCGAAATCAAGAGAAAAAATGTACTAAAAGAAATTGATTGTAAATTAGAAAAAAGAAGTTGTTTGGCATTTCTTGTATATATCTTGGTATATGCTTTTATATTAGCACCTTATTGTCTAATGGGATATATTTCAGAGTTAATCAATTTGAAAAAGAAATGGTAATTATGATGAGGAAGGAAAATTTCCTTCCTTTTATCCATTTAGAATTGCTTCATTTTGCGCTTTCTTGAAGTATACATAAATTTGTGGTATAATAAAAAGAGTTAACATGTTGAAAAGTCTTCCTTGCGAGACATCACGCTTTTGCAAGAGGACAATAATTATAGAGGAGGAGTAAATATGTTAAACAAGAATTTTTTAAACCTGAAAGCGCTTTGGCTTGGAAACGACAAAAAAGCCAGGAAAAAGTTCATCAGAAAACTTTTGAGAAAGAGAAACTTAAAAGGACTTAATGAAGTTTTCAAGCGGTTAAACTGCCTGCGCAGATGGACATCTGTCACATCTGATAGTCGGTATAATGAGCTGAACAAGCAGGCATTAAACTCTGTTATTGCCTACATGCTGGCCTCTTATGCACAAGATAAAGGCTACACCATTAAATGGGAACTGTTTCCAAAAATCGCATTATATAGGTCTTTTCAGAAGACTTATGTAAATTACGATACCAAAGAGCACACGATTGAAGAAATATGTGCTCTGAAAAACATTCCTATGTCTGAATTTGACGCAGCAGTTAAGGAATTCATCGAAGAATCTACCAATAAAGAATTTTCTGACTTCATAACAGACGGAATTCTTGGTAGCTTCGAAATGACTATCTACAAGGCCGCAACCAAAATTGCTACCTTGGTAGAATTGCAAGAGATTTCTCATCTCATCATCAAGGATTCAGAAATTTACACACGTAAATTGCTTGAAATCCTTGAATCAATTGAAGAGTTTAAGCATGTTCCAGGAGTGACAGAATTTTCTGACATGAACGGAAACTATTTCAAACTCTTCTCAGAAATTTCGAAACTGAGAAATCAGAACAGATGGGCTGTTCAGCCATATTCAATTGATTGCTCAGTTTTGGGACATCTTTTTGAAACGGCTATTTATGCATATCTTATCGGAATGGAATATTTCGAAGATAATGAAAGATTAGCTGCCAAGATGTTCTTTATCGGAATCTTTCACGATATTGCAGAGAGATGGACAAATGATATTCCATCTCCCATTAAAAACAAAATCAAAGGATTCCGTGATGCCATTAACGAGTATGAGCAGATCGTATTGGAGAAAAATGTATATAGCCAGGTACCAGAGTTTATGGCTAAAGCAATACGTACAGTTATGATTGAAGATGCGTGCAATGCCTTTCTTCATAAGTTTATGAAAGGGGCCGACTACTTATCTGCTGATGCCGAATGTTGGAGACAGTACGATGCTGGAAGTAGAGATACGTACTTCTTCACATCTGCAATCATGGGATTCCAGATGCATTTGTGGAAAAAAGACTATATTCTTCCGAAACATTGTCAAAAACTTCACAAATACTATTTTCGGTATGCTCGGAAGAGTATTAGGTGGTCGATTGCACACTGTGCTATATCCTACATCATAAACTATGCTTTTTCAGGTTAAAAATTAACACACAGACAAGCCACCCCTGCTTGGGTTGGCTTGTCTATCTTTTATATTTAAAATATTTATATAAATATAGAATAATTTTTTTGTCTATGATATAGTAAAATAAATTATGATTTATTAAGAGGTGATATTAAAATGATAACCAATAGTTTTGACAATCATTCAGAAGCAAAAATTAATCCTAAGCCAAAAGAAACCAGATTAATATGCGATGCTTGCATTATTACATTTTCAAACATCGTAGAAGGTTATGTTCTTAATCATTATTCCTGTAAAAAAGTTGGTGAACTAAAATTTGTCACTGGTCCTTTATCGGTTTATGAATTAGAATATAAAAATAAGGTTATTGCATTTTATAAAACTTATATGGGTGCCCCTGCTGCTGTTGGTGCTTTAGAAGATGCTACTGAAATATTAGATACCAATAAATTTATTGTATTTGGTGGAGCAGGTTCTTTAGATAAAAACATCTCTCATGGCAAAATCATGGTTCCAACATATGCCTATCGAGATGAGGGAACTTCTTATCATTATGCTACGCCAAGTGACTATATAAAAATTGAAAATGCTCCTGTTGTTTCAAATTTTATGAAAGAACAACAACTTCCTTTTGTAGAAGGAAAAACTTGGACAACAGATGCTTTCTATCGAGAAACTGTTCATAATTTTGAAAAAAGAAAACAAGATGGTTGTATTTCAGTAGAAATGGAATGTTCCGCATTCCAAGCAGTTTGTAATTTTAGAAACCTAGATTTATATTATTTCTTAACAAGTGGTGATTTACTGGATGCACCTGTTTGGGACAGTCGAAAAAAAGAAAATGATTTAACTGGAACACAACATGATTTCACACATTTTGAAATTGCATTAGAATTAGCAATTTCAGTATGAAATTATGAGTTTCATTTGACTAATATAAATTAATATGCTATTATTTAGTTACAGAATAAATGTGTCTGTTACCGATGGACATTTTGTAGATTGTATGTGTATCCGCGAATGCACATACTGTTTAAAATTGCATTTGACAAAATAATAACAATGTGTTATTATTTAAATATAATAAAAATGTATCCTAGGTCAGGTTGAGGATAACATTTACTCGTATGTGTACCGTAACTACACATACTTTTTTTTATGGTAAAAAACAGAGCAAGACCGTAACTTCCTACTCTGTTTCGACTATGTAATGACACATTTAGTCTTTATCCTTTTTGTTTTCTTCTACTTTTAATTGATTGTTTTTATCTCTTTCAGCTAAAAGCATTTCAACTAATCGCAGAATAAGCTCAGGTTGAGTCATCACATTTACCCCCTTTCCGCTCTATGTAAGAACTACCTTCATGACAAAAAAGGTTGCTATTATATTACAATATTTTACAGTAAAAAGCAAGTGAACAGTAAATTTTTCCTAAACAGTTTCAAAATAAATATAAAACTCCCCAAGCAACACCAACATGAAAAGTATATTTATCAAACGGACTACCAGGTGGAACACCTGGGATGAGCCAAGAAGAAGCAAAGACTTATCGCCTAGGCATCGAAGGTTATGTAGGCGCTTTCACAGGAAAACCTGTAGATGTAGTCATAGTGGATTTCTGTGATCCTGAAGCATCTTTTGCTGACTTTTATTCGGAAAACGGGGAGCTATTAAAGAAAATGCTCTTCTATAATGGGAAATTGTATATGCATGACGGTGATGCTTATTATGAAGCTGTTACTGATAATGAAAAATGCGTTGGCCCAAAGTCACACGAATCATTTGTCGGGAAAGATAATACACATAAGTTGCCAAATACTAACATTGTCAAACAAAAAGATCAGTATTCCAAAATCTTTTTGGACCTGTTCGAGGAAATGAGACACTCTAATGGAAAAAATGGACTGAAATAGCAGTCCATTTTTTTATTGAAAATGTCACTTTATAAAGAATTAGTTAAATTTGTTAATATAACTATCATAAACTTTAATCATACTTTAAATTATAAAAGCATGATAAACCAAAGTCATCAACACACAAAGAACAATTCCACAAACCGTTGGAATTAAAAAGCCAACTGCTGTCCATTTCCAGCTACCTGTTTCCTTCTTAATAGTAAGTAAACTTGTCGCACAAGGAAAATGAAATACAGTAAATAACATAACATTTATCGCAGTTAATATCGTCCAACCATTTTGTCTCAAAATTTCCCCTATTACAAATGTATCTTCCATATTCACTAATGAGGTACCTTGCATGTAACACATAAGAATAATCGGAAGCACGATTTCATTGGCAGGTATTCCTAATATAAACGCAGTTAAAATATATCCATCTAATCCCATTAGATTTGCCAATGGTTCTAGAAAGTTTGCAATAATGGTTAATAAACTTTCTCCTTGTATACCAATATTCGCGAATAACCAGATAACCAGACCAGCCGGTAGCGCAACTGCAATTGCTCTTCCTAATATAAAAATGGTTCTATCAAAAATAGACCTAACCAATACTTTTAAAAATTGTGGCTTTCGATATGGTGGCAATTCTAATACAAAAGAAGATGGCATTCCTTTTAAAATGGTCTTTGATAAAATTTTAGATATCACCAATGTCATTATAATCCCAAGAATAATCACACCCATAACGGCTATTGTAGAGATAATAGAAGAACCTATTCCTCCTATTGTTCCTGCAATAAATATCGTCGCAATCGTAATTAAAAATGGAAATCTTCCATTACATGGAACCAAATTATTGGTTAATATGGCAATCAATCTTTCTCTTGGTGAATCAATAATTCTACATCCTGTGACTCCACAACTATTACAACCAAATCCCATACACATGGTAATCATTTGTTTTCCACTACAACACGCTTTTTTAAAAAAGCCATCCATATTAAATGCAATTCTCGGCAAGTACCCTAAATCTTCTAATATGGTGAATAACGGAAAAAATATAGCCATTGGTGGCAACATAACCGATATGACCCATGTTAAAGTTTGATAAACACCTAAAATTAACATATTAGATAACCATTCTGGGCAATGTATATATGTAGCAAATTCTATCAATTTTTCTTGTATGCTTCCAAATACACTAAATAAAAACTGTGATGGATAATTTGCTCCTACAATCGTAATCCAAAATATAAGTAGTAAAAACAAAATCATAATGGGAATTCCATATTTTTTAGAAGTCAATATTTTATCAATTTTTCTATCTCTACTAGCATAATCTTTATTTTCAAATTTGCATACATTTTTCCCTATTTCTTCTGCATCTTTTACAATTGTTGATACAATCTTTTCTTTAAATTCTTCTTGACGAATTCCCTCTTTTTCTAACATTGCTAATGCTTCTTGTTTTACTTTATCTATTTCTATATGATTTATTAATTTTATATGTAACTGTTTTTCTATTTCTCTTAAAATACATTCTTCCCCATCTAACACTTTTATGCTTATCCATCTTGCTAGTTTTTCTCCAATTTTATATTGTTCCATAATGCTTTCTTTTACTTGCTTAATTGCCCTTTCTATGTTCTCCTGATATTGAATTTGATAGATTTGATCTATTTTTTCTTTTCCCTCACAAACAGTTTTCATGACTTTTAATAAATTATTTAATGTCTTTTTCTTTCTAGCTGAAACTCCTACAACTGGTACTTTTAATATGCTAGATAATGCTTCTAAATCAATCTTTATTTTCTTCTTTTTCGCTTCATCTAACAAATTAACACAAACAATTAGATTATCTGTAATTTCTGTAATTTGTAATACTAAATTTAAGTTTCTTTCTAAAGAAGTGGCATCTATTACGACAACTGTTGCATCTGGATTTCCGAAACAAATATAGTTTCTAGCAATTTCCTCTTCTTGTGAATGAGACATAATCGAATATGTACCAGGAATATCCACAATTTTATACTGTTCTCCCCTATATTCAAAATATCCTGTTGCATTTGCAACTGTTTTACCTGTCCAATTACCAGTATGTTGATTCATTCCTGTTAGATTATTAAATATAGTTGATTTTCCAACATTGGGATTTCCTGCTAGTGCAATCGTATAATTACATTTTCGTTTTGTTTGGTCTTGCTGAATAGCTAACTTTTCTTTTTTACTCATAAAATCCTCCTATTTTAATTTTATATTTTCCGCATCTTCTTTTCGAATAGCGATTAAACTCCCTCTAAATTCAAAAGCTCTTGGATCTCCTGATGGACTTATTAAAACTGGTTTTATACTCGTTCCTTCTATCAAGCCTAAATCTAATAGCCTTCTTTTAATAGTTTCTTCTCCTACAATTTTATGAACAATCCCTATTTCTTCCAACTCTAATTCGTTTACTGTTTTTTCTTTCATCTACATATAGCACCTCCATATTATGTTTAGTATATAGTATTCTTTTTCTTGATTTTATGTTCAAACACATAACCTGTATGCTCGGTCGAAAAAATTGACGTAAAGCTATATATATGATAAAATATTTATGTAGGAATTTTTTATTTAACCAAAAAATATTAATTCTCTTGGTCTTGAGTACTAAGAATTTTTTATTGCATAGGAAACTATATGAAACTTTAAGTTACGTAACTCAAAGTGAAAATAAATATTCAATATTTTATTTTCAAAAGAAAATCCTTAAAATTAAACATATATGATTTTCTTATTTATTCATT
The DNA here is from genome assembly GCA_944389225.1 of uncultured Clostridia bacterium. Taxonomy (GTDB): domain Bacteria; phylum Bacillota; class Clostridia; order TANB77; family CAG-508; genus CAG-269. The sequence continues at coordinate 7,335 of CALXLP010000043.1, forward strand.
ATTATAAATCCATAAAAAAACAAATATATTTATACAATTACCAGGAATTACTGATAATTTATTAAAAGACCTTTTAAAATTATTATTTAGAAAGGAGTTGTTTTTGTGACGAAAAAAATTGATTTTGAAAGAATTTTTAAAACCATGAAACGATATCTAAAAAACTTTTTTAAGATATTACCAAATGTTGTTGTTCCATTACTTATCATGGTGTTAATAGAAAACTGTTTTGGAACAAATCATAGTATGATTGGAATTATTTTAATCTTTGTTTGTATGTTAAAAGTAAATGAATTAAAGAGTTTTAAAACATATTTTCAAATGTCTTTTATGCTCGTTATAATTGCTATACTTGCAAGCATTGCTAGTTTAAATTTATATACTTCTATTGTTTTGAATTTAATAATTCCATTTATCATTATTTATCTAACAACTGCAAAACAAAAAGAATCTAATTATTTCTTATATGGATATGAATTTATTATGTTTCAGAGTTACCCAATTTCTATCTCAGAAATCCCTTTACGTATTGTAGCAATTATTGTAGCATTGGCTCTTGGGTATATCTATATGAAAATATATAACCGAAAAGAAAAGATTGATGAAAATATAGTTTCTGATTTTGATTTAGTTGTGTATAATATAAAACATATAAAAAAGGAACTAAATTTTAAAGTTCCTAGAATACGTTTTGCTGTTCGTACAGCATTTATCTTATGGATTACTTGTGTATTTATGGATTTGATAACAGATAGAACGATTAGAAGTTATTGGTTACCTTTAATTACTTATAGCTGTTTAGAAATTGACAATCAAAAACAAAAAAGTAAACTACTTGCACAAATTGGTGGAGCTACACTTGGTATTGGTGTTTTTATTTTAATTTTCCATTGGATTCCTATACATGCCTTGTTAGTGTTTATGGCTATTGCTTTTACCGCTTTGTTCTCTGTAGATAATCAATATCTAAAAAAAGCGATTGGTACCATCCTTGGTATGAGCTTTGTTATACCATCATTTGGAGAATTTGGAGCTATTCTTTTAAGATATGTTTATGTAATGGCTGCTATTTTTATTATTGCCATATTCGAATATTTACGAGTAGTTGTCAGAAAAATAGAACATCAAATTGCACAGTAATGTGCAATTTATTGCACTTATTTGTCTTTTATGGTAAAATTTTGTTGTAAAAGTATATTTATGAAAAATGTATATAATTATATTATTTTTATTGCTAATGGCTCATATACTTTTACAGGAGGAATTTATATGAAAAATAAATTTAAAGTAGCAATCGTTGGTGCTAGTGGTGTCGTTGGAAGAACTGCTTTGAAAGTATTAGAAGAAAAAAATTTTTCAAATGTTGAATTTACTTTATTCTCTTCTAAAAAATCAGCTGGAAAGAAAATCGAATTTCTAGGAAATAACTATATTCTTCAAGAACTAACAGAGAACTCTTTTAACAAACCATTTGATTATGCCATCTTTTGTGCGGGAGGAACCGTTTCTAAAAAATTTATACCAATAGCTGTAGATCATCATTGCGTTTGCATTGATAATAGCAGTGTATATAGAATGGATAAGGAAGTTCCATTAGTTGTTCCAGAAGTTAACATGAAAGAAGCTTTCAAAAACAAAGGAATTATTGCAAATCCTAATTGCTCTACAATTCAAGCAGTTGTTCCTTTAAAACCTTTAGATGATACATATCACATAAAACGAATTGTATATTCTACTTATCAAGCCGTTTCAGGTGCTGGAAGAGATGGGATTAAAGATTTAGAAAATGGTGCAAATGGATTTGCTCCAAAGAAATTTCCTTACCCTATCTTTAATAACTGTTTACCACAAATTGATGTATTTATGGAAGATGGTTATACAAAAGAAGAACATAAAATGATAGATGAAACAAGAAAAATCTTAAATAGACCCGATTTACCTATTACAGCAACCACTGTGCGTGTTCCTGTTTTAAACTGTCATAGCGAATCTATCAATATTGAATTTGAAAAAGATTTTGACTTATATGATGTAAAACAATTATTGCAAAACTATCCAGGTATCATAGTAGTTGATGACATAGAAAAAAATTATTATCCAATCGCTACTAAAGCTGACGGATATGATGAGGTTTTTGTAGGAAGAATTCGAAGAGATCCTAGTGTAAAATATGGACTTAATTTATGGGTTGTTGCAGACAACTTGCGAAAAGGTGCTGCAAGTAATGCCATTGAAATCTTAGAAAATATGATAATGGCTTAAAATTACATATAGAAATAACCAAAAAAAGATATATTACTATTTGTTTAGCAATATATCTTTTATATTTTTTATTTTACTTATACATTTTTCCATAGCCAATCTAAACTGTTGTCAATACTTTTCTTTTCCATTTTCTTCGCTTCTATATCGTCTACCCATAGATATGCAAAGAATGAAATCAATATAAATACAAAATCAATGGCTACACATCTTCCTAAAACTGGTAACATATCTCTATATTCTTGTGGTAATGTTACTAACTGTGCTGCATGTATAACTAATATAATTAAATAAGCAAACAATACAATTCCTGCTATATAACTCTTTTTTAATTCTTGTGCTAAAAAGATTAAAAGTATTGTTGCTGCAAGCATTAATAGTAGGTTTAATATGTTTGATATATCAAAAATAAACATAGCATAACGCCCCCTTATAAGTATAAGTTAATGTTATCATTTTACCTATAATATATCAATGCTTTTTTATTTACATTTATATTACAAATTCATTACAATATGTTACTTTAATTTCTTTTCAATTAGCTCAGCAATTTCTTTTGCTCTTTTGGTGATGTGTTCTTGGTCTTCTCCCTCAATCATGACTCTAACTAATGGTTCTGTTCCTGATGGTCTAATAACCACTCTTCCATTTCCAGCAAATTCTTTTTCTACATCCTCAAT
>CALXLP010000044.1 GCA_944389225.1 uncultured Clostridia bacterium
ATGTATCAATTACAGGTAACTCAACAAACCCAACAAGATTCCAACATCCAGTTGCAGGAACATACAAAAAAGAAAGATTAGCAGAAGGAAAGAAATACTTCTCAGTAGCATCAGGTGGAGGAACAGGAAGAACATTACACCCAGACAATATGGCAGCAGGACCAGCATCATATGGTATGACAGATACAATGGGAAGAATGCACTCAGATGCACAATTTGCAGGAAGTTCATCAGTACCAGCACATGTTGAAATGATGGGATTAATCGGAATGGGTAACAACCCAATGGTTGGAGCATCAGTTGCAGTAGCCGTTGCAGTAGAAGAAGCAATGAAATAGTCCAATAGGGACGTGTCAAAATGGACAAAAAATGTCCAAAAGGGACAGACCTCAAAGAATAAACTTATGAAAGTTATTCTGAGGTCTGCTTTCTTTATGGCATAGGAAAAAAGTAATAAATGTTAGAAATGAATTGAAATTTACATAAAATTATGCTATAATATATTTGAAACTCAAAGGCATGAATTTTAAGTGACTAATACTTAAAATGGTACTTTTTAAAATCTTAAGGAGGTTTATCTATGAAAAAAGTACGGAAACAAGAAGTAGAGGAGCTTATTCTACTCTACTATCAGATGTTTATTGAATGTGCTCCCGACTACGAACTTGAAGAAACTGTAACTGTAGATATAAATTCTATTTATATTTGTGTTATTGATCATCGTGATTTCGACGATGAAGAGGCAAAAAAGAAAGTGATGGAGAAGTTTGCTGAAGAACTCAGAAAAATTACTTTTGGAAACTTGGAAGTAACATATATGGGAGTACAAAAAGATGAAGATGAATGTTCTTCGTGGATGTATATAGCCAATGCATATGACATCGAAGACGAAGACGAATACGAAGAAGAAGAAGAAGAAGATAAAGATCAAGGTGATCATTCTTTGGGATTGTATTTTGATTATATAGGTAATTAGTCTGCCTATTAGACCCGGACTGCTGACAAAATATTGCTATATATTTTGTCAGCAGTTTTTTTGAATATTGTGATTGCAAGAAAAATGGGGAGTTTAGCAACTTTTATGGAATAATTTTCTATTTATAACACATACTAAAATATATAATTGTTAAAAAAACAGAGATTAGGAGATAAATTATGAATAGAAGATATAAAAGATTAAGAGTAGAAAAAAGAAATCGACTTTTAGAGCTAGCATATATTGACCCGATAACAGGATTAGGAAACTATAATGCTTATCTAGAAAAAACAAAAGAAAAGCTAGAAATAGATGGAAAAAAAACAGTAATTATATTAGATATAGATAAGTTTAAGTCATTTAATAAAAAATATGGACATATGAAAGGAAATGAATTATTAAAAAGAGTTGGTGAAGAAATAAAACATGCTATTAGAAAAACAGATATTGTTTGCCGATTAGCAAATGATGTTTTTGGGATTTTTTTGGTAGGAGAAGTAGATGTAGAAGGGATAACAAAAAGATTAAATAGAAAGATATCACGAATTCATATAGGAGATATATGGTATAATTTGCGAATTTCTATGGGAGTATATATATGTGATAAAAATGAAAAAGATGTACAAAGTATCATAGATAAAGCAATTATGGCACATGATAGTATAAAAGGAAAATATCATGTGCCATATGGTGTATTTACAGAAGAATTTGAGCAGAAAATAATAAGAGAAAGTGAAATAGAAAACATGATGGAAGATGCCATTGAGAATAAAGAATTTGAAATATATTATCAGCCACAAATCAGCACAAAAACAGAAAAAATAGAAGGAGCAGAAGCATTAGTTAGATGGAAAAAAAACGAAAACATGATATCACCAGGTGAATTTATTCCTATATTTGAAAAAAATTATTTTATTATAAAATTAGATGAATATGTTTATGAAATGGTCTGTGAGAATATACAAGAAATGAAGAAAGAATTTAAAGAGATTCCTAAAATTTCGGTCAATATATCAAAGGAAAGTTTACTAGATAATAAGTTTCTTGAAAAATATGAAAAAATCATGAGAAAATATGATATAATCCCAGAAGAGATAGAATTAGAAATAACAGAACGATCAGCAGTAAGCAATGATATAGATATACAAAAGATATTGAATAAAATAAAGCAAAAAGGATTTAGTATAGCAATCGATGATTTTGGAACTGGTTATTCTTCTTTAAATATGTTAGAAATGATGCCAATAGATACACTAAAAATAGATAAATCATTTATAGATAGAGTTGATATAAAAGAAGAAAAAATCAATTTTATAGAAATTATCATGTTTATTACCAAAAAGTTAAATTTAAGAACAGTTGCTGAAGGAGTAGAAAATATAGAACAGGTAAACTATTTAAAAAAATGGAATTGTGATTTGATACAAGGATATGTGTATCAGAAACCATTAAAATTTGAAGAATTCAAGAAGTATATAAAGGAGATATAAAATGATAAACGAATATTATAAGAATTTTAAAGTAAGAGATTATATGAATGAAGAAATATTAAAAAGTGCACAAGCCAATGATGTAATAGATTGTTCTTTAGGGACCAATCCTTTTATGAATGAGAATATTATAAAAGACTGCGTAAAACAAACCACATATGAAATTAATAAATATCCATCTATAGAATATGAAAAATTAAAAGAACAATTACTGGAATTTTGGAATAAACAAATTGGAAAAATAATAGATAAAGAAAATATTGCTTTTGGAGCAGGAACTATGGGAATGCTCAGAAATATTAGTCAGTTTTTAATAGATGAAGGAACAAAGGTATTAGGATGTGCACCGCAATTTCCAAGATTTATATCAGAAGTAGAATTAAGAAAAGGAATATATGAATGTGTTAATTTGAGAAAGGAAAACAATTATAAATTTGTAGTAACTGACTTCTTAAATAAGATAAATGATACGTATCAAGTTATATCTATAGAAAATCCGAATAATCCTACTGGACAAATAATTGATGTTCATGATATCGAAGAAATTGTGAAAAAAGCAAAACAATATGATATTTTTGTCATAGTAGATGAGGCATATGGAGATTACATGTCGCTAGAAAATTCAGCAATAACATTAGTTGATAAATATAATAATCTAATGGTATTAAGAAGTGCATCAAAATATTTTGGATTACCAAATCATAGAATAGGTTACCTATTTGCAGATAAAAAAATTGTAAAAATATATAATGAAATTTCTTTACCATTTCCTTTTTCAGATTTATCAGCAAGTATATTTACTAAAATTTTAAAACGTTATGAAGAATTGGAAGAAACTAAATTAAAAACAATCATAGTAAATGAAAAAATATATAAAGCACTTAATACGGAAAATTATATTTATACAAATGTTGAAACACCAATTTTTACAATAAAAACAGATAAATATGAAAACTTGACGAAAAAATTAAGTGAAAAGGGAATGAGTGCAGAAAGTTGTGGATATTTTCTAAATCTAGACAATCATTATGCAAGAATAAGAATACATAAAGATTATGAAAGAATCATAAAAATACTTTCAGAAATATTGTAAATAAAAGCGGATAAAACCCCTATAATTGAGTAAAATAAAGGTACAAACAAAATGCGAACAAAAATTTTATATTTTTTTATAAAAAGTATTGACAAAGTGAAAAATAAAATATAAAATAAGAACAACAAAAGCGAACAATAATTTGCAAAACAAAAATTCAAGAATAGGAGTGATATTTATGTATAAAGTAAAAAAACAAATCCGTGTAAAAAACAGTATAAATACTACATTAGAAAGACATCCTGTACCAGTTTTAGGAATTGATTACAAAGTAAAAATCGTGTACAAAAATGTAAAAGTACCGGAATTAAATGTAGAAAATAAATTAATAAAAATATCACTTCCTAATCGTTATAAAAATGATAATAATCAAGAGATTTTAGATTTAGCAATTGATAAAATGTATGAACAAATAGCAAAAGTAGAAGTGGAAAGAGCTATGGAAAAAACAAGAATCATGTTAGGATTTGCACCTGAAGATTACGAAATCAAAAATATGAAAAAAGAAATTGGAAGATGTATCAATGGTAAAATTACCATTAATCCTAAAATAGTTATGTTCCATAGAGATGTTATTGATTTTATTGTATTACATGAATATTGTCATTTAAAATATAAAACACATTCAAAATATTTTTATAGAATGATAGAAAATTATGAGCCAAACTTTGAAAAATATGAAAAAATCATAGAAACTACCTTGTTTCAATACTAGAAATAAGATATAATAATCATATGATGAAAGAAATAATTGTAAGTAAGAAATACCATGAAAAAAAATTAAATAAAGTGATATTAGAAGAATTATCCAATATAAATTATCCTACGTTTTGTAAGTTATTGAGAAAAAAAGATATAAAAGTAAATGGAAAAAGAATAAATAAAGATATATTGGTCTATGAAAATGATAAGATAGATATATATCTTCCAAAGGAATTAGAAGATGTAAAGATAGAGTTGGATATCGTTTATGAAGATGAAAATATATTGGTAATCAATAAGCCAGCAAACATTGAAGTAACAGGAACAAATTCTTTAACAGAGTTAATCAACAAACAGTATACAAATTGTGAATTTAAACCACAACCATGCCATAGGATTGACAGAAATACAACTGGATTGGTTATGTTTGCTAAAAATGAAAAGACATTAAGAATCTTATTAGAAAAATTTAAAAAACATGAAATTGAAAAACATTATCTGGCATTGATATATGGAATTCCCAATAAGAAAGAAGAAAGACTAGAGGCTTATTTGTTTAAAGATCAAAAAAAATCGCAAGTATATATTAGTGATACCTTTAAAAAAGGTTATCAGAAAATTATTACTAAATATACCATACTAGAAAAAAGAGAAGATAATACCGCTTTGTTAGATGTTGAAATTGAAACAGGAAGAACACATCAAATTAGAGCCCATTTATCTCATATAGGTTATCCCATTGTTGGTGATGGTAAATATGGAAAAAATGAAATTAATAAGCAATTCAGCAAAAAGCATCAGATGTTATGTAGTTATAAACTAAAATTTAATTTTCGAACAGAAAGTGGAATATTGTCATATTTAAAAGGAAAAGAAATTGAATTAAAAAATATAAACATGTAAAAGATTATGTTTAAAAGCATAGTCTTTTTTATATAGTAAAAATAATAAAAATATAGTATAATGAGATAAATTAGATAAGAAAATGGAGAAAGTAATGTCAAAACAACAAATTTTAGAAAAAATAGAAAGATTAATAGAAATGTATCAAAAAGGAGAATTAGGAGGAGAAGTAATGCCAGAAGATAGTAATCCTAATCTTCAAAAATCAAGTCTTGAAAACTATATATATTTTACATTACCAATGGCACTAAATTATCAACGAAATTCATATAAATTATGGGAAAGTGCATCAAAAACTTATGAAGATAAAGAAACAAATTTTGTTTTTTGTCCCAAGAAAGTTTTGCAAACAGATTTTGATAAGGTTCAAAGTGCCTTAATAAAATATAAAGTGGCATTGCAAAAGCAGAAACAAACAGAAATATGGATAACATTATGCAACACATTTATGGAACTGTTTCAAGGAGACATTAGAAAGCTATTTGATGAAATGAATAATGATGTAGAGAAAATAAGAAATTTTATACAGATACAAAATAAAAAAAAGTTTCCCTATTTATCAGGGAATAAAATATGTAATTACTGGCTGTATGTAATCTATCAATATACAGATAGGAACTATATAAATATGGGGCAGTTAACAGTTGCTCCAGACACACATGTATGTCAGGCTACATACAAATTAGGATTAATAACAGCAGATCAAATGAAATCAAGTAAAGTACAAACGATTGTCATGGAAAATTGGAAAGAAGTATTAAAACATACAAAATATAATCCAATTGATATGCATACACCTCTTTGGTTATGGAGTAGGAATGGATTTAAAGAAATAAAATAGAAAAGGCAAAAGAAAGTGACTATTTAATTTTAATAGTCACATCCTTTTTCTATCATAGCTTCATCAATTTGATTGACTCTTTTAATTAAAGATAATAAAAATTTAGACAAAATATATTTTGCATTCTTTAAATTAATATCTATATTTTTAGCTTTGCAAGCATTTTTTACTTCTGTCAAATCATTTCTAATGGCAGGAAGTAGTGATAGAGAAATACATACCATAACTTCAATTTCTTCAGTATTAACTTTGAAAAGTTTTAAAGGTGTACATAGTAATCTAATCGTTTTTGCTAAGTTTGCAACAGTTGTTGTTTGAGAATATATAAATGTTGTGTTGCAAACAATGATTAATTTAATTCCTATCCATAAAGCAAATATAAAACTATCTAAGAAAAGATTAATGATAAATGTGAAAAGGACAAAAGGCACAATTTTTAATGTGTTTAAAAATGCTTTTTTAATACTAAGTTTACACAATAATATAATTGCTAGATTTATCATAAAACATGCTAAAATGTATATATGATTAGGTAAGAAAAATATGGTAGTGGCATATATAATAAAGATTAAAAATTTAAGAACATCTTTCATATAGATTTCCTTATCTATCCAATTTTTCTTTAATGGCAGTCGTAAATTCTGCCACTGAAAAATCTTCAATACGCAAATCAATGCCTTCAGTTTTTAACTTTACTAAAATATTAAGCAAAGTTGGAATTTTAATACCATATTTTTCTAGAATAGCATATTTATCAATTAATTCTTCTTTCTTTATTTCAGCTACAATTTCTCCATTATCTAAAATCAAAGTTCTATCAGCTAATAGAATTTCATCTGATAGATTGGTAATACAAATAACGGTATATCCTTTTTGTTTTAAATCTAAAATAATATCATGTATTTTTTCTTTTCCATAGCTATCAATCATAGTGGTTGGCTCATCCAAAATAATGTATTTTGGATTTTTAGCTAAAATTTCTGCAATCATAATTCTTTGTTTTTGCCCTAGTGATAAAGCATATAAATCTTTATCTTTAAAATCATACATATCTACTTGTTTTAAAGAAGTAGATATTCGATTTTCAATTTCAGATGGTTCTAAACCTCTAAGAGAGAAAGAAAGTTCATCATAAATATTATTAAAAATAATTTGATTTTCTGGATTTTGAAAAACAATGCCTACTTTTTCTCTAATGGCTTTAATGTCTTTAGAAGTATTGATATTATCAATTGTTATTGTTCCTTCTTTTAATTTAGTAATGCCTGCAATTAACCTTCCAAGAGTTGATTTTCCCGAACCATTTTTCCCAACAATGGCAATGACTTCACCATTGTTTACGGAAAAGTTTATGTTTTTTAAGATATAATCACTATTTTTGTATTTAAAACATACATTTTCTATGTTAATCATCGTTATCGCTACTCCTTATATATTTATCAAAAGGTTTTCTTAATAGTTTTTCAATAAATAAAATAACAATTATTTGGATAGGTATCATGATTACTTGTTTTGCAAGTCTAGGTAATAGTAATACCATAAAAGCTTTGCCAGTGATAATACTTGTCCATAAGGTGTTTAATCCTGTATGAATAACAAAGGTAACTAAAAGAACAGCAATGATTACTCGAATCGTATATTGTTTATTTGTCAAAGAATCTGCTTCCTTCTTGTATAGTAATAATCCATAAATTAAACCAGTTAATCCTGCACTAATAGTATATCCGATAAAAAAGCTTCCTGATGGAAATAAAGTGGCACCAATTAAATCTTCTACAACTGTAATAAGAACAGTCCACTTAGGTCCAAGCCAAGTAGCACATAAAGCGATTGCTACAAAGGTAAAACTGATTTTCATGATAGGTGTTGAAATAATAAAAAATCTAGATAAAATGATTAATAAGGCTAATAAAATAGCTGCTAAAATAATTTTTTTGTTTTTACGCATAAAAAAATCTCCCTTCTATTTAATTTCCGCATTAAAAGAATAGGAGTCAATCCTTCAAATCTTTATTAGCGGAATGCGAAAATAGATACGCAAGTATGTAAATACTTTTGCCTTAGTAACAACTTCCCGTCTACTAAGTCTTAACGATTTATTTTCTACTCTAATAATTAAATATTTAATTATGTAATATATTGTAACACATTTTTATAAGAATGTACATATTTTTACAAATTTCTATAAAAAATTTACAAGTATTAGTTAATTTATGCGAAGAAGAAGAAGAAAAAGACAAATATAAATATTTATATATATTTATTTCCTTAATACATATACTAACCACTTGTTATTATTGTTGCCACCGTCTTTATGAAAGTCTTCTATCTTGAATTTTGTTTTTTGAATGATATTGTCTAAATCACTTTGAGAAAAGTAATCATAATAACGTTTTGCTCCCATATGATATTCGCCTTCAAAATCCACCCATTCATTATCAAGATTTTTAAAATCTCGATTTATTGCATTAAAAATAAAAATTCCATTATCATTAAGGGTATCATAGACTTTTTGTATAATATTTAAAGCATCTTCTTTCGTAAAATGAACAAATACTCTCCAACAAAAAACAGCAGAATATTTTTCTGGAAAAGAATCTTCTAGTGCATTAAACTTAATTGTTTTTAAGCCTTGATTTTGAGTAGCTTTTATAAAGTCATCAGCTGTGTCACTTGCTGTTACATCGAAACCTAAGCTTTGAATAAATTTTGCATTTGATCCATCTCCAGAACCGATTTCAAAAACTTTTGCATGTTCTGATAATGATGAAAACTTTGAGGTAATTAATTTTTCTAATTTTTCACGTTTCTGTTTTGCTCTTTTTGGATCAAGTTTATCATGTTCAACACTATTAGCCAAATACAAATGTGCTTTTTCTTTATATACTTCTAATGTTTTTTTGTTTTCTTTACTCATAAGCATTCTCCTTAAATTCAACATTTTACGATATTAATCATATCATACCATTTTTTTATTTACAATAAAAAATAATAAAAAGCTGTTTTTAACAGTTTACACATCTTTTAATACTATAATAAAAGTATTTAATTATATATAGGTTAATTGAGAAAACTTGAAGAAGATATAATTTAGTGATATGATTAAATCAAGAAAAATACAATAGAGAAAAATTTTAATAAAAACTAAGGAGGAATACATGGATTCTCAAAAAATAGAAGTTTTGTCAAAAGCAAATCAAGAAGATAGGCTTGCTATGTTAAGAACAATGGATGTAGCAGAATTAAGTGAGTTTTTAACAAATCATAGAGAATTTTGTAAAGAACATCATATTCATCCTTTTGAAATAACAAAAGCCTTAGATGGTGAAAAGCAAAAAGATTTTATATCTAGATTAGAACAGTGTAATTTAACATTAAACGAAAAAAGAGAAATTTTGGCATCATTAAGGCCAGAGGTTAAACAAGGTATAGATGTAACAAATCTACCAAGAGAATATGCAACAGCCATTCAGATACCAACAAAATATGGAGGACAAGTTGCGTTTGAAATAGATAGAGATTTCGAAGAATATAGAGGGTTAGATAATTTAATAACTGTATCTCCAGAAGAGTTTACACCAGAGCAAAGAAAAAGGTTTATGGAATTTTGTGATATTTGTCCAAATGCAGAAGTGATGAGCTCTTTGAAAAATGTGGCATATAGTTCAACTAGTAGTGAGTATAAAGAAGCAGAAGAATGGATATCTTCTGTAATAGATAATATACCTTCTGAATATTCACAAGCACAAAAAATTGCAATCATTGATAATGCCATAGGAAAAAAAATAAGTCATACACCAACTGATGGAACAGAGGCATTTGAACCCCAAAATAGTAAAGCTCTATGGAAAATCATCAGTAAAGGATATGGGGTATGTAATGGAGTAGCAAGAGTTGAGCAATATATGTTAAAAAGAATTGGTGTAGAGAGTGAAATGGTGAGTGGACATGGACATCATGGATTTTTAAAATTAATAGATGTGGAATTGCCTTTGGCAAATGGAGAAACTGTTAAAGGAAATACAATTCTGGATCCTACTTGGAATCTAGCAAGACAGAGATTTGGAGGAATGCCAGATAATTTTTGTATGACATATGAGCAAGCAAGAAAAAATGATCTTACT
>CALXLP010000045.1 GCA_944389225.1 uncultured Clostridia bacterium
AAATCTTTTCTTATCAGCATCTTTTAAATATCCATATGTAATGTAATTTTTAAATATATCAGCATCAATTAGCCTCACTTTATTTCACTCCACCATCACGTACTGTTACAATAAGTCTATTAATATAATACAACATATCTAATTTACTATACTCAAATTGTTCCTTACTTAAGATTTCTTTTCTTATTTCATCCATTTTTGCTAATACTTTGTCTTTATCATAAGCAGTGGGTTGTAAAATTACCGTAGAGAGTAGTCCTTTTGGCAAATCGTCACCAAATTTATCTTGCAAATTATGTACCAATGTATTATCATCAATTAATCTTATTTTTTCCATTATTTTTTATTTTCTTCCTTTCTATTATTAATTTCGTTTTCAATAATATTAATTATAGCTTCATCCTCAACTGCTCTATTGTAGTAAGCAATTTTCTTTGATACAGGATTTATCTGCATCTTAGAACATCTTAAGTTATTGCTTCTTCTTGATTTTATTTCCTCTTTTACTTTATCTACATCAAAAGCTGTATGAACATGTTCAATATCATACAAAACTTGTTCCAAAATATATTTAGCGACCTTATCATTTTGTACAATATCAGTCATTAACAATTTTTCCATCTGTAAAAGATTAGAACGGCTAATTAAATCATTCATCTTTATCACCCCTATACTCTATATAAACAATCTAAGCAACCAAACTATGTCTCTGCTACTCAAAATATAGACAAATATCTATATCGAGATTATTCCTGCTTCATCCTATATGCTTTCAATTTGTATTTATACAATATCTACTCACAAGTTCTTGTATAGTCCACAGGCGTAAATTCCCAACTAGCCATCGGTACATATCTATATTTGCTTTTATTATGCAATTTTATAGATTTTAGTATCTCTTAAATTAAGTGCTGCATTTAAATCTCTGTCATTTTTATATCCGCAATCACAAATATATGTACGATCTGATAATTTTAAATTTGTTTTAATACAACCACATTCATGACATAGTTTACTTGATGGGAACCATCTGTCTGCAATTCTTAATTTAATCCCATTTTCTTCACATTTATTTTTTAATTTTATTCTTATTCCATAAAATTTTTGTGAAACTATAGCTTTTGAGAGATGTTTGTTTTTCATCATTCCTGACACATTTAAATCTTCAATTGTAATATAAGATGGCTTGATTTTCACCATATCATTTACAAATTTATTAATATAATCAGTACGAATATTTTCTATTCTTTGATAAAGTCTTTGCACCTTTAATATTTGCTTGGAAATATTATTTTGAGTAATCTCTTCTTTCTCTTTATTTTTTGAACGTTGTTTTAAACTTTCGTATTTTCTAGAAAGACAACGTTGTTCTCTTTTTAATTTCTTTCCCAACTTTTTCATATTTTCAGTTTTATTAATATTTTTATAAATATTTCCGTTGCTCACAACTGCAAATTCTTTTAATCCCAAATCTATTCCCAATCCTTCATTATTATTTTGATTGTTGTTAATTATATCTTTTTCTTCGACCAAAACTGAAATATAATATCTTCCCGCATGTTTAGAAACAGTACCACTTTTAACAATATGAGTATTATGATTAGTAGGAATATATCCTTTTTCTTTTAATCTTACCCAACCAAGAGTAGGAATTTTAATCCTATGCCTTTCACATTTTATAATATGATTTTTATCTGTTTTAACAAAATACATTTTAACATCGGATTTATTTTTCTTTTTAAATTTAGGAAATCCAGATTGATGTTTAAAAAAATTTTTAAATGCTTTTTCTGCGCTCGTAATACTTTGTCTGACAGATTTAGAACTCACTTCTTTTATCCATTTATAATCAGGATTATTAGGAATAAATTCATTATTCAACCATTTAGAAAAATCCATTCCAGAAACGAATTTCTTTTCTTGTTCATAAACCTCTTTATTATGCGAAATATAAAAATTATAAATAAACCTACATACACCAATGGTTTTATTAATTATTTGTATTTGCTCTTGAGTTGGATTTATTTCTGTTTTGTAACTCTTTAGCAATATCTACAACCCCTTTATTCAGTTTTAATAGTTCAGTTTTTACCGGGAAATTCCGGCGTAACTTTTGATATGTATTATTGGTTACATTGTTTACTTCCTTTTAATTTTAATTAGTTTATGACTTTGTTATAACACATTTTGGTAGGTTTGTCAATAGGGTAGTGTGAAAAAATTTTTTACATCGTCTGATTATACATACTAATCATTAAATCTAATACAGAGCTATAACCATATTCAGTATTACTTCTTGGGAATAAATTTTCTGTAAATTTCCTTCCCAAATGAGATACGGTAATCATAATTTTTTGATTATTCATATCTTCATTATTTAGCGAAACCCAAAACTCAGGTGGACAACCATCATTTTTCCAATGTTCTTTTGCTAATCCTTGTACATATTCCTCTATAATATTTACAACATCAAAACCAAATAATACTTGGTCATATTTTATATGTCCCATATCTATATTCCTTTCATTATTTTATTTTCCAGCTCTTGATCTATTTCTTTAAAGTCAAATATCCAACTGTTTAACTCTTCTTTTGTAACAGGTTTATCCTTATACCAGTTCCATTCAGGTATATAATTTTTACTTACGACTTTAAATCTATAAGATTCAATTTCTTCATCATCTTTTTCTATTCTTGCTACAAATAAATTATTATGTGTAACAGTCATATGTAACATTAATAAATTATCTTTATTATAATAATTGTCATAAAACCATTTCAATATAATGCACATATACTTCATTGTTCTCCACGAATAATGCATTAATATAGGATCTAATTTTGACAACCATTTAGAACTAAGCCGAATAATATCTGGATTATATAAATTAGCAAAAATAGAATAGTAGTACCTTTGTTTTATCTTATCAATTCTTTTCTTAATTATCTTTCCATTCAAAAAAGTACCAACATCAGCACAATTATATCCATCATATAAAGAATTATATTTATCTATATAATATTTTTCTCTTAAATCCAAATCTTCTCTATATTCAACAACTTCAAGGATAGAATATTCAAATATATTCTTGTCTTTTGTTCTATTATATGAATTCTGTAATTTCCTTGAATGATGCTCGTTATGTTCTAACATATTTTTGTGTTCTTGCCAACGTCTATAAATATCTATAGACTGACCTATATAAACCTTATGTGTTTTAATATTTTCAATTTTATATATCCCCTGGATAATTTCTTTTTGCGTTTCTGGTTTACTCAATAATTCACTTCCTTTTATTTAATTTTTAATAGTTTATCAGATAGAAGATATTGCATTTCAGCATAGCTTTCATAATAATAAAATGGTGTTTTTTCACCGTTTTCCTTAGCTTCATCAACTTTTTCTTCTATTTCTTTGTTATTTATTCCCTTGTTTTCTTGTCTATCTTTAGCTTGCTTGTCTACAGAAGAAACAACTTTATCATTTAATTTTATTTTTTCTGTATTTACTTCATCACAACTAATATTTTTATATTTTTCTATTGCTTTTTCTGCATTTTCTGGATCATATACTATATGCAAATAATCATATACAGCAGTACACCCAAGCAATTCATTTAATCTTTCATTTCTTTTTTTATAAAAATCCGCAGATTTATTTTTTAAATATACTTCATTTATTTTATCAAAACCAAATTCATCAAGAATTTCTCTTTCAGTTTTTAAAATAAGCACTTCTTCAATTAAATTAGCTGTCTCAGCAAAAAAATTATCTGGATATTTAATTTTATATACTTTGCTATATCTAATTAATCTTCTTTTTTCTAAATTCTCTAAAGAAGAATCAACAATCTTTAAAAATTTCAACCTACACCTTTTATAAAAATCATTAACATAAAACATTCGCATCTGTTCATGCATTTCAACTAATTCTTCTTTTTTATCTTGCATATCAATAAAATCTCTATTTATTATTCCTAGTTCTAACCATAAATATTGTGAGGGCATATCTACTTGATATTCTTTTTGTTTAGATAAAAATTGCAATAATATAATTTCTATATGCTGAATATACACAGAATTGGGTGGGTAATGATATTCTTTTTCTTTTGGTTTATTAAGAATATTTGTTATATAAAATTTATTTCCAACTTTTTCAAATTCAAAAAATCTTTTAAAATTTTCTAATTGTTTTTTCTTTTGATTTCCTGCATATACAGGCTGTTTTAAAGCTGCACATAATTCTTTATAATTTTTAAAACAATCACCAATGACCAAATCTTGCGTATCTATTAATTCATCCCTCATTAAATTCCTCCTTATCTTTATTATAAAAATTTACACTTTCAAAAGTTGACCATCAAAAGGTATAAGTACCTTTCATACCTTACTATTTCTTTTTAGTGGTCAACTTTTTATTTTTCTTTTATTTTATCTAGTCTTTTTAAAACTTTCAAGATGAAAAATTTATCCCATTCCACCCTTTACTTCATTATACCATACTTACCATCAAATGTCAATACATATTTTTAATTTTAATTAGTTTTTTATTCTCATGCAAACAAACAAAAAATCCACATACAAACTTTTTACGCACATTGTACGCAGCGCAGCAAGTACAATTGCGTGGACGCTCTAATGAGCGAAGCTCATTATGGGCGGCTTCTCTTTAACCTTTAATAAGACACTAACAAACAGGAGAGAATAGAAGAGTAGATAAAAGAGATGCAATTTCTTACATCTCTTTATCTATTAGTATTTTAATTAGGATTCAATGGATAACTAGCAACACATACATTCTCAAATCTTTCATATACATTTACAGGCACTTCAAGTACTTTTAATCCAACGTCTATCCAATTAACAAAGTTATCAAATAGTTTATAACAGAATTTTACATTTAATTCGCAAGGATATCTAAATGTTTCTTTCTCTTTACTGAAATATCTAACTTCATAAAGATTGAATAAATCAAAAACAATATCTAAATTATTCAATTTCTCAGTGCCATGATTTTCTATAATATCTGAAAGAATAGAAAATATAGTGTATTCATTACTATGCATTAAATCTTCATATTCTTGATCGTCTAATTCCCACAATACATCAAATACTTCATAATTACCTATTCTTTCACCAGCACTTGTTGTAGCACCACGAAAATTAATTACTTTGATTGTTTCTGGTTTAGGTTTAGATAATTTAGCATCAATCTTTTCAATTTCTTTTAACAGTTTTTCTTTCTTTTCAAGTAATATATCTTTTCTATTCATACTAACTCCTTTTATAAAAATCTTTTATCAAAAATCTAGAGACTCAATACAATCTAATATAAAATCAGTTCTATTAGAACACAACTCTAAACTATCATCTTCTTCATAACGACTATATGTTTTAACAGGAAACTCAACTTTAATTTTATCCATATCTATTGTTGGTCTAATTTCACTATTTTCAATGTTTATTGTTACAAATCTCATTGTGTTTCCTCAACCTCATAAATCCTTTTAAATGCATCATCATTATATGATAAAAAATTAGCACCATTAAATACATACCAATAATCATACCAAAATTCATGCTTATAATAATGATCTTCATCATTTATAGAACTTAATAAAAGAGACATATAATCATAATTTTCACCAAGTTTTTCAGTTGCTACAAATAAATAAGTATCACAATCTTCCACTTCCATATAATTATATCTTTGTTTTAGACCGAGATTATTTATCCATTTTAAAAACTCATTTGTATTATCTTTAGTAAGATAAAAACAATCATATCCTTTTTTCTTTCTACATTTCATACCCGACTCCATGTGCAATCTTATATTCATTAATCATTTCTTCAATAGTATCTAAAAGCTCATGAGCATCATAAAATTTATCATCTAAATAATCTTCACACCCATCAACATCAATTTCAATATTGATTTCTTTCTTATCATACGGTACTCCATACAAGTTTTCACCATAACAAAATCCATCACCATTTTTAGTATCAAGCTTCAAGTCATACCATTCACCTGTTTCTCCATCACAGCAGCTAAATGTTAGCTCAGTATTTTCATCGTATCCAATTTCATTTAGTCTTTTAATAAAATCAATTACTTTCATGTTTTCTCCTTAACCTTTTTTTAATTATTATTTTACTTACTTTCATTATCTAATTTACGCATAAATTCCACTAGTTTATCCATCTGACTCTTTTTTATCCGTATTTCAATTTCTTCATATGTATCTAAAGAATCAATATATTCTTCTACTTCTTTTATTTCTTTATCTAAATCCAAATTAAAATAACATTGACAAATCCAACTCAATTCACTATAAAAAAAACTACCATCATTCTCAGTTTCTTCCCACCAATCAATAATATCTTCTTCGTTACATGGCTGAATGTCAATCTCGCCATATGTTGTTGAGTGTTTTCCATCTAACTCATAAACACAGACTTCCATTTCTTTAACTTTGTCTTTAATCTTCTCATAGAACTCTTTACTAACCGTTATGTTTTCTTCGTATGTACTTCCACTATAGTATCCTTCAGCATAAAAATTTAAATTTACAATATCCATATTTATTCCTCCATATTTAATATCCCATTTCTTTAATTAATTTAATCTTATTTAGCAATCTTGTTTTATTATATTTTATTTCTTCTGGATCATCATCAAATACAGCAAATGTAGCCCATGCATCAATATCAGATTCTACATCATTTACAATTTCTTTAATAAGGTCTTTAATATCAATATCTATTCTATGTAAAATATCTTCTTCTTCTTTTTGCTCTATAATATAGCAATTATGATAATCGGCTAACAGAATAAATTCTGAATCTTCTTCGTCAAATCCCACTGTTATATAATCATTGTCCTCAATACAATACCTATAACATGCTGTAACTAAATCCATTGCCACATCTGTTAAATAACTAGGATGACCATGAAAATCACCTAAATCAAAATCACACCAACCATTTTTCGGATTGCTTATCATTTATTTCACCTCATCTACTCAATAAAACATATATACAAATACATATCATTTCAAATATATCATATAAAGCTACAAAAATAGTCTCTTTTACTCCATATTCTTTTATTATATAGTAATAAAACATATATCTAATTATAAATGCAAATATAAATAATATAATCTTCATAATATTCATTATACATCCTTAACTTTCTTAGTCCCAATGAATGACCACAGGTTTATTTAATCTTTTTGCGTATTCCATTTCATACATTGTCCCATCACCAAAATATAAAGGCTCTAATGACTTTGGAACGACTACAATTAAATCAGCCCATTCAATATTAGAAAAACAATCTTTTATTAAATCAAATGTTAAATCAGTAGATATTTTTTTGACATATTCAACTTTACAACCTATTTGTTCATACTTAAATGCTATATTTTGAATTCGTTCCTCTTGTAAAATTGAATTAAGTGAACCAATTACATATACTTTCATAATATTTACTCCTCACCTTTCATACGTCCAATAGGGAAACAAAAATAAGAACAATTCCAGCATGGATTATTTTCATTATCATCATTCATATCACATTCATTTGAATAATCATGTTTAACATTACTAAAGCTACTAAAACTATTCATATGATTATCTGTACACATATCACTCATTATTATCATCCTCAACTTTCTTAGCTTCTTCAATAATCCATTTGTACAAATTAGTTACACATAATTCATGCAAATCTTCTTTCTCTTCTTGTGTACGTTTTTCATACTTATGAATATGTACAGGACAATTTTTACACTCTGTTAAACAGCAAAATTGTAATGCTAAATTAGGTAATGTTTTAATTTCTCTTTCGTTCTCAAGTAATACAATACCTGCTTTAATTAATTTATCTTGTCCATATTTATCTATATATTTCTGTATGTATTCTTCTAATGCCATTTTCTTCACTTCTTTCTATTCTTTATTTTATTTGTTTTTATAATGTTAAGTATATTAGACATTAAGCTGAGTTAACGTCTTATTGTACGTTATGTTTTTATATTTTAATTTTTGCTTTGTTATTAAGTGTTTCTTTTAATACAGTTTCATCATAAAACTTAAAATCAACGCTCTTTAAATAATCTTTTATTTTATCCATTGCATCAGATGACTCAATATGATATTTACTTTCTTCTACGCATGTTGCCAACTATAATTTGATATTTTATATTCATAATTCCTCCCATAACTTTACCTCTTTACAGATTATTTCCAAACGAATATCCTATATAAAACGCAAAAACACATATTACAACAAAGAAAATAAGTGCTATTATGCGCCAGGATTTACACATTGCATTATAAAACTTATTATAACGCTCATTCTCCAATAGCTTCTTATTTAAGCGTTCTAGAGCTTCTGTAACTATAAACATTACTACTGTAAATAGAAATATTGCTGCAACACCTAATATTATAACTAGAATTAGATCTGTAGTGCTTATGTTTAAATTTATCATTGTGATTCATTCCTTTCTTTTATTAATATTTTATTTTATTTACTCTATAATACCGTCCCATTCTTGTAGTGCTGTAAGTTGTTTATTTTTTATTTCTTCTTTTGTAAGTTTCCATTGGATACTATCTAAATATGTTTTAAATGTATATTTGAATAGTTTTATATAATAATTTTTATCAAAATTATCCGTATTAGATTGGCGTAAAACATTATCTAAAGATTCAAAAAATATTCTATTATACTTTTTATAACATAAAAAATATTTTTTAACTTTATAAATAGTAATGTAATACCTATAATCCCAATTTAATAAATAAGGTTGCTCTATCCTTATTTCATATTCTTTTCCATTATAAAATACAGGATATTTCTTAATTTCATTAGTTTTTGACATTTTAATCTCCTTTAAAACAATTCTTCAAGCGGTGTATTATCACTAGTTTCTTCTATATAATATTTGTAAGCTTCTTCGCAATCTATTCCTTCACATGCTACATAAGTTCCGGTTCCTGATACGTATCCTGATGGTTGAAGTCCAAATTCTGTGTAAGGACAATATTCACATAAAATAGAAGCGTAGTTGTTGTTCATATTTATTCACCTCTTATAATTTTGCAACAATACATAATAAAAAGAATAATACTAACATTATAATTTTACATGGTAATTCTGTATAGTCCCAATAGTCATCATAATTTACATAGTCTACATTTTTATTATGATCGTCACATATTTGTTCCCATTTAGATAATAAAGACATCTTTATTCCTCCGGCATTGTATATGTAAATTTATATTTGTCTTCTCTTGGCCCAAATGAATGTAACATGTCTCCTATGATCAAAGCTTTGTTTTCTTCTGATCTTTGATATGCTGTTAAAATATCCTGTAATATTTCTTTGCAGCGTTCAATAGAAGAGTATGTACCTAATCTTATTAGTACCTCGCAACAACACATAATATTTGTTCCATTTGCATCAATGTAAATATGTGAAGTATTGTCTAAATTTACAATAATACTTTTATCCTGACTTAGTATTAACATTCTGTTTCCTCATTTTCTTCGTTTTGTTTATTTATATTTTCTATATACTCATCATCAATATCATTTTTCATTGTTTTTCGTACTTTATACCTCCGATATATAATGTAGGGGATTATATATACGATTAAACCAATCAAGATTGGAATCAATA
>CALXLP010000046.1 GCA_944389225.1 uncultured Clostridia bacterium
AAAGCAACTGTACAAGCAATGGGAAATAATAAATATGGGAACATAGAAGAAAGTGAATTACAAGAACAATTAGATAAAGAAACAGATACCGGAAAAACAGAAGTATCAGATGTCGGAGATGAATTTGAAGTTGTATTTCATGAAAGTAACAGATATTACACAGTAGATAAAGATGGAAATGTAGAAGGTGCTTATGAAATTGTAGAAGATAAATATCCAGGAGATATTACAATTGGAAAAGATGGAGAAACATTAGATGGAAGTGAAGAAAAACCATATGAAATTTGGTGTATAGAAGACTTAGTAGCTTTTTCGAATATGGTAAATGGAGAAGGGATTAGGTTAGAAAATGGCGAGCCCAAACAAATAACAAGTACAAATAGTTTTTCTTCAAAATATGTTGTCTTAAAAACAAACCTTAATTTTAAATCAAAATTATCATATCAAAATAGTGAAAGAACGGATTTTGGAGATATTAATGGAAATGAAAATGATGGAAATACATTGATGAATGAAATGACAACAGAAAATGGATTTAAACCAATAGGAATGGTCGAAAATACAGGTTTCGGTGGTGTTTTTGATGGCCAAAATTATTGGATAAAAGAAATGTATATCCATAGAGAAGATGGAGGAGTAGGTCTATTTGCTAAAATAGACAATGGAAATAGTGTAGTTATAAAAAATTTGAGAATATCAGGAGAAATGGCAGGAAACTTTGGTGGAGGTGTAGTAGGGATGGTATCTTTAGTTTCTGGAGAGAATAATATAATGATACAAAATTGTATAAATTATGTGAATATTAAAACTACGGCTTCGGCAGGAGGAATTGTTGGCAGTCGTGGAACTGGTGGATCAGATAAGACTTTAATGATTGCTGATTGTATAAACTATGGAGAAATTGAAGGACAAAATTTCTCTGGTGGAATTATTGGACTAGCATATGAAACTACAAAAATTATTAATTGTTGTAATATAGGGAAAATAGTAAATAAAGATAAAAATGAAGGATATGAAGGAGCGGGTGGAATTATTGGAGTTAGTATGTTTAAAGTTAATATTATCAATGCATATAATTTTGGAAATGTAGAAGCTGAAAAAAATGCAGGAGGTATTTTAGGATATTCTTATTGGGCAGAAAAGAGTATAGAAAATTGTTATAATATAGGAAAAATATCGGGAGATACTATAGGTGGAATTATAGGAGGATTGACACTAAGTAATGAATTGTTAACAACACAAAATTGTTATTATTTAAACACAAATATTTCAAAAGGAATAGGTGGATGGAATACTAATGCAGAAGCCTTAGAAGATATACAAGGTCTTACAGATACAGAAATGAAATCAACTGAAGTATTAGAGAAACTCAATAATTATGTAACAGAAAATATAACAATAGAAGGTGTTGTGTTGAAAAAATGGATAGTCGGAGAGGATGGATATCCAATTTTTGAAAAAAATATATAAAAAAATATCGTTAAGTTAATTACTTAACGATTGAAAACTAAATATATAATACCAATAAAAAATAGTAAAGTCAATAGATAAGGAGTGATATACAAGAAAAGAAAAATAGAATAGAAAACAACAAAAAATAAAAAGCAGAAATGATTTGTTTTATAGTAAAATCAAATCATTCCTGCTTTTTTATATATACCTTAAGTAATTAACTAAAAGAAAATGAAAAAATGATGAAATACATGAGAAAATAAAAAGAAAAGAGGTATAAACATATGAGATTCGAAAGAGAAAACAAACGAGAAGCAGGAATTACATTATTAGCATTGGTTATCACAATTATTATACTATTAATTCTAGCAGGAATCACAATAAGTGCGATAACAGGAGACAATGGAATTATAGGAAATGCAGGTCAAGCAAAAGAAGAGACAGAAATTGCAAATGAAAAAGAAATCGTAGAGAAAGCAACTGTACAAGCGATGGGAAATAATAAATATGGGAACATCGAAGAAAGTGAATTACAAGAACAATTAGATAAAGAAACAGATACTGGAAAAACAGAAGTATCAGATGTTGGAGATGAATTTGAAGTTGTATTTCATGAAAGTAACAGATATTACACAGTAGATAAAGATGGAAATGTAGAAGGAGCTTTTGAAATCATAGAAGACAAATATCCAGGAGATATTACTGTTGGAAAAGATGGAAACACATTAGATGGAAGTGAAGAAAAACCATATGAGATTTGGTGTATAGAAGATTTAATAGAATGGTCGCAAAATTATAGAAACTATCAAAATTCTTATATAGAATTGAAAAGAACATTAAATTTTAAATCAAGATTATCTTATATAAACGGAAAAATGTTAAATTGCAATTCAATAGAAGAATTAAGAAATTTATTAACAAATACTTCTGGAAGTGGATTTACACCAATTACTAATTTTTATGGTACTTTTGATGGGAAGAACTTTGAAATACAAAATATTTATGAAAATGTATCAGGAAAAGCAGGGTTCTTTGCAGATGCTGCTGGGACAATAAAAAATTTAAAAATATCGGGAAATATTATTTCAAATGATGGATATGCGGGAGGAATTGTAAGTAATTTAGGAGAAACATTAAATATTAGTAATTGCATTAATTATTGTAACGTTACTGCAAATGCAGAAATACATACTAATCCTGGTAATGTTGATGTTCATGGAACTGCAGGAGGAATTGTAGGAAAATGTGTAGGAACTGTTATCATTAAGGATTGTGCAAATGAAGGAAATATATATGGAACAAATGAAACGGGAGGAATAGTAGGATTTCAATATGTTTCTAATATCACAATTTTAAATTGTTATAATGAAGGAATGATAAATGGGGAAAGTGATACAGGAGGAATCATTGGTAGAACATTGGCATCAACTGTGCAAATATATAATTGTTATAACATAGGAAATATTTCTGGAAGTGTTACTGGAGGATTAATGGGAAATAGAGGTTCTAATGATAAAATAGAGATAAAAAATTGTTATAATTATTCAGAAATTAAAGGAAGTAAATATAAAGGAGAAATTATTGGATTTAATTGGGCATATAATACAGAAACATCTCCTACAATAGAAAATGTATTTTATACAAATCAAACAATAGGAGCATTTGATGGATTTGCAAATGCTATAGGGACACCAGTATATTGTGAAGATATCTCTGATAATAACTTTGTAACTCAATTAAATGATTATGTTTCATCGGTTACTGAACAAGATATCTTATGGAAGTCTTGGATTTTAGGAAAAGAAGGTTATCCTATATTTGAGTAAAAAATATAGGAAAGTTTTTAAAGAACGAAATAGGATAAAAATAAGGATTTGAATAAAAATATCAAAAATCACTTGAAAAATATAAAAAACATGATATAATAAGGAACATAATATAGGAAAAACAATAGTCAGGACACGATAAATGGCATAATATCTTAAAGAGAGCCAAAGGTAGCTGTGAATTTGGTAAGTAAACTCTATTTATTATCCCCTAACTGTTACTAAACCGAAATAAAAGTAAGTATAGTCGTAAATCTGCGTTAAAGATAAATGAGAGAACTAATTAAAAGAGAATTAATTAGTTAAAATAGGTGGTACCGCGGAAAGTAAAGCTATTTCGTCCTAAAATATAGGATGTGAATAGCTTTTTTTGATTAAAACAAATGAAAATCAGCATCTTGCACATTTTTTTGAGCCTATGCAAACTTCAATGTACAATAAGTACATTTTCAGCTTGCAAGACTCTTCAAAAATGCACAATATACTAATTTTGATTTGTTTTAAAGAATAAGGAAATCAACATCCTGTACATGAAAGTTTATAATTTTAAAACATAAAAAATAAAAAAGGAGGAATTTGTATGTACAAAAAAGTAGAATTGCAAAATGGTTTTGTCGGAATGGAAAATGATGTTGCCAAAATGTGGAAGGACAAAGACATCATAAAGAAAAGCCTTAACGGAAATCAAGGAAAAAGATATTTTACCTTTTATGATGGACCTCCAACAGCAAATGGAAAACCACATGTTGGACATATTGAAACAAGAGTTATGAAAGACTTAATTCCAAGATATAAAGTCATGAAAGGATACAGAGTTATCAGAAAAGCTGGTTGGGATACCCATGGATTACCAGTAGAACTAGAAATAGAGAAAAAACTAGGTATTTCAGGAAAACAACAAATCGAAGAATATGGTGTTGAAAAATTCGTAAAACAATGTAAAGAAAGCGTTTTTGAATATGTTCATTTATGGGAAGAAATGACAAATAAAGTTGGATTCTGGGTAGATATGGATAATCCATATGTTACTTATCATAATGAATATATTGAATCTGTATGGTGGGCTTTAAAACAAATGTGGGAAAAAGGATTACTTTATGAAGGACATAAAGTTATGCCATATTGCCCAAGATGTGGAACAGCTTTATCATCACACGAAGTAGCACAAGGATACAAAGATGTAAAAGACTTAACATGTATTGCGAAATTCAAAGTAGTTGGAAAAGATAACACATACATCTTAGCATGGACAACAACTCCATGGACATTACCATCAAACTTAGCACTTTGTGTAAACAAATCATATGAATATGCTGAAGTAAAAGCAAATATTGGAACAGATGATGAACCAGTATATGAAAACTATATTTTAGCAAAAGATTTATTAGAAACTGTATTAAAAGAAACACCATATGATGTTGTAAAAACATTTAAAGGTGAAGAATTATTAGGTACAAAATATGAAAGATTAATGCCATTTGGAGAAGTAGAAGGAAAAGCATTTGAAGTCATTCATGGAGATTATGTAACATTAACAGATGGTACAGGTATTGTTCATATTGCACCTGCTTATGGTGAAGATGATAGCTATGTTGCAAAACAAAATGGTATTACATTTATCAATCTAGTAGATAAAGAAGGAAAATTCGTAAAAGAAGTAGAACCATGGGCTGGAAGATTTGTAAGAGATTGTAATGAAGATATTTGTAAATGGTTAAAACAAGAAAATAAATTATTCAGCAAAGAAAAACATATGCACTCATATCCACATTGCTGGAGATGTGATACACCACTTTTATATTATCCAAAAGAAAGTTGGTTTGTTGCTATGAGTAAACTAAGAGATGAATTAGTTGAAAATAATAGCAAAGTGAATTGGTATCCAGAAACGATTAAAACAGGAAGATTTGGAAAGTTCCTAGAAAATGTTATTGACTGGGGAATTTCAAGAGATAGATATTGGGGAACACCACTACCAATCTGGACCTGTGAAGATGAGAATTGTGGACATCAAGAATGTATTGGTTCAATTGCAGAATTAAAAGAAAAAGGTATTGATGTACCAGATGATATAGAATTGCATAAACCATATATTGATAATGTATATTTGAAATGTCCAAAATGCGGAAAGAAAATGAAAAGAGCAAAAGAAGTTATTGACTGTTGGTTTGACTCAGGTTCAATGCCTTTTGCACAATGGCATTATCCATTTGAAAATAAAGAAATGTTTGACAACAACTTCCCAGCAGGGTTTATATCAGAAGCAGTTGATCAAACAAGAGGATGGTTCTATACATTAACAGCAGTAGGAACAGCATTATTTAATAGATCACCATTTGAAAACTGTGTAGTTTTAGGACATGTCTTAGATGAAAAAGGACAAAAAATGTCTAAATCAAAAGGAAATGGTGTAGACCCAATGGAATTATTAAACACAGTTGGTGCAGATGCAACAAGATGGCATTTCTATACATGTAGTGCGCCATGGTTACCAACAAGATTATCATTAGATAATGTAAAAGAAACACAAAGAGGATTTTTAAGTACATTATGGAATGTATATTCTTTCTATGTGTTATATGCAGAAATAGACCAATTCAATCCATTAAAATATAAAGATTTCAAAGTAACAAATGTTATGGATAAATGGATTATTTCAAAATTAAATACATTAATCAAAGATGTTGATCACAAATTAGATAGCTATGACATTACAGGAGCAGCATTAGAAATAGAAGAATTTACAGACAGTTTATCAAACTGGTACGTAAGAAGAAACAGAGAAAGATTCTGGAGTCAAGAATTAACAGATGACAAGATTGGAGCATATGTAACACTATATAAAGTATTAGTAGACTTATGCAAAGTATCAGCACCATTTGTACCATTCATGACAGAAGAAATCTATCAAAACTTAGTAGTTGGTTTAGATAAAACAGCACCTGAAAGTATCCATTTCTGTTCATGGCCAGAAGTAGATGAAAATGTAATTGACAAAGACTTAGAAAAAGAAATGGACTTAGCATATAGAATTGTCAAACTAGGAAGAAGTGCAAGAAACTCTGTAAACATCAAAAACAGACAACCATTATCAGAAATGTTAATCTCAATAGATACACTTCCAGAATACTATGCAGACATTGTTAAAGAAGAACTAAATGTAAAAGAAGTAGTATTAGGAGCAGAAATGTCTGAATATGTAAACTTCGAAATCAAACCAAATTTACCAGTCTTAGGAAAAGAATATGGTAGACTAATACCAAAAATTAAAGAAGCAATTGCAAAGAAAAATCAAATGGACTTAGCAAATACTGTAAAAAATGGTGGAGTAGAATATATTGAAATCGATGACACACAAATCGGACTAAATGCAGAAAATCTATTAGTCACTATGCAAGGAAAAGAAGGATTTGCATTTAGTGGAGAAGGAGAAATTGGTGTTGTATTAGACACAACTATCACACCAGAATTAGCAGAAGAAGGTGTCTTAAGAGAAGTCTTATCAAAAGTACAAAACATGAGAAAAGACAGTGGATTTGAAGTGTTAGACAGAATCAATCTATATGTAGCAGGAAATGAAAAAGTAGAAGCTGTTATCAAAAAATACGAAGAAACCATCAAACATGACACATTAGCAGACAACATATTCTATAATAAAGAAGGAAGAGAGTATACAGATACAAATATCAATGGAGAGAATTTGAAGATTGATGTGGAACGTTAGGGACGTGTCAAAATGGACATTTTTCGTCCAAAAGGGACAGGACTCTTAGCAAATTTGCAAATAAAAAGTATAAGATAAAAAGAGATATTGATTATAGTTTAATTAATATCTCTTTTTACAAAATTATTAAAATATAATTTTGTATATTTGACAAATGGAAAAAAATGTAATAATATATATACAGTTAAAATTTAAATCAATTATTTATTTTATCAAAATTATTTTTATTCAAAGGAGTATTAAATGCCTAGAATTGCAAGAAATCAAATGCAAACCACTTTTTTTCATAATATGACACAAGGAATAAACAAAGAATATATTTTTGAAGAAAACAGATGTAAAAAGAAATATATGGAATTATTGCAAAAAGAAGCAAATGAATTTGATATAAAATTAATTGCTTTTACTATCATGGACAATCATGCACATATATTGCTGTATACTGAAGATATAAATAATATGAGCCTATTTATGAAAAAGATTAACGAAAAATTTGCAATGTATTATAATTATATAAATGAAAGAGTTGGAATCGTTTTTAGAAATCGATATAAAAGTCAACCGATATTGACTGAAAAACAATTATTAAATTGTATCAGATATATTTTTAATAATCCTGTAAGAGCCAAAATGGTTTTAAATCCTGAAGAATATGTTTATTCTAATTTCCAAGATTTTAAGAAAAAAGATGAATCAAATAATATATTAGATGAAATTTATAAAAACATTAATCATTCGATTGAATTTCCAAAAGTTGATAACGAAAATGTAATATTGAAATCCAGTTTTTTAGATACCTCTGAAGATAAAGAGGTGTTTATTAAAGAATTAATAAGCAAATATGAAAAAGAACACAATTTAACAATGTGTAGAAACAGAAAAGATATGGAAAGTATGGTGAAATATATAAAGAAAGAAGTAAATGTGTCTAATATAGTATTGGCTGATATATTACAATTATCGAAATCTACAATAGCTCAATATTTAAGAAGATAAAATTTTACCGATAAGGATAATTATTAATTTTGTGACAAATATTAACAAATTGTCATGAAACTATTGTAAATATAGAGATTAAATAATATAATACATGAGAAAAAATAAGGACTGTCCCTTTTGGACGAAAAATGTCCATTTTGACACGTCCCCAAAGGACAAAGGAGGATAAAAGATGGGATTAAAACTTGAAAATGTTTCTAAGAAGTTTGTTGGGAAACAAGCAGTAGATAATATTTCATTTGAAGTCAATAAACCTGGTGTGTTTGGATTACTTGGTACAAACGGTGCTGGTAAAACAACAACCATTAGAATGCTTCTTGGAATTATTAAAAAAGATACAGGTGAAATTACCTGGAATGGAAAAAAAGTTGAAAGAAAGAGTGTGAATTTTGGGTATTTACCAGAAGAAAGAGGTGTTTATCCAAAAACAAAAATATATGATCAATTGATGTATTTTGCAAAATTAAAAGGTATGAATCAAAAAGATGCAGATGCGGCAATTAAAAAATGGGCAAAGGTCTTAAAGGTAGAAGAATATATACCAATGCCAGCTGAAAAGTTGTCAAAAGGAAATCAACAAAAGATTCAATTTATGACAGCGATTATTCATGATCCTGAATTAGTTGTATTAGATGAACCGTTTAGTGGATTAGATCCTGTTAATACAGAAATCTTAAAAAATGTCATTATTGATTTAGTAAAGATGGGAAAATATATTATCATGTCTAGTCATCAAATGGCATCTATTGAAGAATTTTGCACAGACATCTTGATATTAAATAAAGGAAAAACTGTGTTAAAAGGAAATTTAAAAGAAATTAAAGAAGGATATAGAGCAAATCGATTAGAACTATCAACAGATAAAAATATAGATCAATACATCAAGGAATTCAATATGGAAATAGAGTTTTCTAAAAATAATGAATATTCTATTAAAATCGATTCTGAAGAAAAAGCTCACCAATTGCTAGAAAAGTTGGTTACAGACCATATAGAAGTAGATAAGTTTGAAATTAAGAAACCAACATTGAATGATATTTTTATTGAAAAGGTGGGTGAATAATATGAGAGATTTAAAAACAGTTATTGCGTTTACGATAAAAGATATGGCAAAAAGAAAGTCTTTTATCATATCAACATTAATTATCTTAGTATTAATTGTTATAGGAATTAACATTCCTAATATCATGAAAGCAATTATCGGTGATAATGAAAATGCGGGAGAAACAAAGATATTAATTGTAGATAGTTCGAATTTATTTGAAGGAACATTACAAAGTATTAATCAAATGGATTTAGGATATAATGTTCAAGTTGCCAATAATGAAGTTTCTTTTGATGATATAAAAGGAAGAATAGAAAATAATGATATAAATGAAGCCATGATTATTGAACAAAAAGAAGATGGAACCTATAAATTAAGATATATTGTAGAAAATATGACACAAGTAGTTTCTGTTCCCGAGGATTTAATAAATGCATTAAATACACTATATACGAATTTACAAATTTCAAAATTAGGATTGACACAAGAACAAATGGCAAGTTTATCTCCAAATTTTGAATTTACAATTGAACAAACAGAAGAGCAAGAAGTTAGTGGAAACTTATTTGT
>CALXLP010000047.1 GCA_944389225.1 uncultured Clostridia bacterium
AGAATATACATTTTTTAATAATTTTTTGAAAAACCTAAATAACTTAAAGCACACTAGTACTATATATTTTTTATGAAGTTACGAATGTAAATGGAAGAATATTATAAATTCTTTAATTAACAAGTAGGAGAATCTCAAATTTTCCTTGAGAGGTGCCTGCTTGTTAATTTTAGAATTTATTTATTCTGCAATGCAACCGAGTAATTCATAAAAAATATATAGTACTAGTGTGCTTAATATTAAATCTTCAAATATTGATTTTCAAAAAAAATTAAATTAAAGAGAATTAACATCTTTAATCTCTACACCAACATAAAAATGTGTAATAATTTCTTCTGCTGTACTTCCACTTTTTGCCATACTATCTGCCCCCGTTTGACTCATTCCTACACCATGCCCATATCCGATAACTGTAAATTTTATTTTTCCCTCTTCTTTTGATATTTCAAAATTAGTAGAACGTAATCCAAATATACTTCTTGCTTCTGTACCGGAAATTTCATGATTACCAAACTTAATCGTTTTTACTCTTCCACTACTTGTATATTCTAATATTTTTATATCATCATCATTGTTAAAATCAATTTGTATATCTGCATATTTTTCTTTTAGTTTTTCTACTATTTCTTCATTTGTTAATTCCACTTCCGAATTATATTGGGTATACCCATCTTCTCCTGCTGTTTCAACAACCTGAAGATATGGCATGTTGCTACCGTCCTCCCCATACATCTACTGGAAGTTCTGTTTTTCCTCCACTATTAGAATGAAAAAAAGCATTGATTGGTGCATTATCATATGTAATGATTTTTCCCTGTGTTTCTTTTACACATTCTTCTATTTTATTCCACTTTTCCTCTTTATCTCCATCCCATCTTGCTAGTCTATCCTCTTTTGAAATCCAAGCTTGACAACAATTGGAGTCATCACAAATATCCGCATTATTATGTTTTTTATGATTTATTTTATAAATGGTATAGGTTCTTGCAACAATTGCTTGTGCTTTTAAAGCTTCCTTTTCAAAGTCTACCGGCATTTCTGCTGATACCACATTGCAAAGATATGTATCTAAAGCCACTTCTTCTACCTCATTGGTATCTGTATGTAACAATTTAATGGTTCCATATTGATTATATGTATATGGTTCTAGAACACTTTCTTCACCTGTTTCTGTATTTTCTGCTTCATTCATCACTTCTGATGATGCGCTTATTTCTGATTTTGTAAGCAAAGCTGGTAAGATAAAACAGATAAATAGAAAAGCAAAAAAATAGATAAAAACTTTCTTCAATCTACCACCTCTTTACGAAATTAGCTTCATTTTCATATTGTCTAAAATTTTTCTTTCTAATCTTGATACTTGTACTTGTGTAATTCCAAGGATTTTTGCTACTTGTGATTGTGTTTTATCTTTATAAAATCTCAATAAAATAATTTCTTTATCTCTATCTTCTAATCCTTCTATTAGTTGTTTAATTGCTAATTTATTTGTGATACATTCTTCTTCGTTCTTATCTGATGAAATTCTTTCTATTAAGTTAATACTATTTCCATCTTTATTATCTGTATAAAATTTTCCATCTATAGATTCTACTGTATTGTTTGCTTCTAATGCTAATCCAATATCTTCCTTCGAAATTTTTAATTCTTTTTCTAATTCTTCAATTGTCAATTCCTTTCCCTTTTTATTTATATTTTCCTTTTGCAATTCTCTTATTTTCATTCCCAATTCCTTAATACTTCTACTAACTTTTATTGGTCCATCATCACGTATATATCGTTTAATTTCTCCTATCATATAGGGAACTGCATATGTGGATAATTTCACATCATAATTGGTATCAAATCGTTTGATGGATTTTATAAATCCCATACATCCTATCTGGTATAAATCTTCTAAATCATATCCTCTTCCATTAAATCTTTTAACAATACTCCATATCAGCCCATTGTTGTCTCTAATCATTCTTTCCATTTCATATTTATCACCAGATTGTGCTTTCTTGATTGCTTCTACACTGTTTTCAAACATAGTTTACCTCTATTCTTTTGTAATCATTTCAAACTCATCATCTGATTCCTCATTTTCTAGTTTATTTTTTATCACTTTTCTCATGGTTACTTTTGTTCCTAAACCTACAACAGATTCTACATCTACTTCATCCATGAAACTTTCCATAATGGTAAATCCCATGCCAGATCTTTCTAGATTGGGTTTAGTAGTATATAATGGTTCTTTTGCTATATCTATGTTTTCTATTCCTTTTCCTTTATCTGATATTTCTATTAAAATCTCGTTTTCTTTTAATCTTGCAAATATTTTGACAATTCCCTGCTTTTTATCATACCCATGAATGATACAATTAGTCACTGCTTCTGATACAGCTGTTTTTATATCTGCTAATTCTTCAATAGTTGGGTCTAATTGTGATGCAAAAGCTGCTACTGTAATTCTTGCAAACGCTTCATTTGCAGATTTACTAATAAATTCTAATTTCATTTCATTTTCAATTTCACTTTTCATCTTCTTTTCCTTTTAATATATATTTAGGTTTTTCATAAGGTATTCCTATAACCTTTTCTAAATAAAATTATCCAATTTTATTTGTGTATTTTTCATTTTCTAAGTTTTTAACTGGTATTAATCTTAAAATTCCACTCATTTCAAATATTTTTTTAATATTACTTGTTAAATTAGCAAGTTCTACTTTACTTCCCAACATTTTGGCAAACTTGTATCTCCCAATAATCAATCCTATCCCTGCGCTATCCATGAATGTAACACTATTAAAATCAAATATAACTTTTCTAGGCATATATCTTTCAATGTCATAATCCGCTCTCCTCCTTATCTTTTGAACACTAAAATCATCAATTTCATCTGTGATTCTAAAAATTAATAACTTGTCCTCTTCATAAAATTTCGATTCCATCATAGCCTCCTTTAAAATTCTTCTTGTATTATATTCTCTTTTCCAATATTTTCCAAGAGTGAAATTTAAGAAGTTTTGTCGTTTTATAAGAAGTTTTCGACAAAATAAAAAAAAGACCATTGGGGACATGTTAAATCGTTTCAAAACGAACAATAGCGGGCTTTCTTAAACATTTTTCCTGTTCAATAACCAAAAGGGACAGGCATGGTGCCTGTCCCTTTTGGATTAAAAAGTACAAAAGATATTTCGAATTTATTTATCTCTTCTTAAAATGAGTGTTCCATACTCACCAATTTTATCTTTCGTACTATTCTCACTAAATATTTTCCTATATTCTCTATAACCGTTATTAGTAATAACTTTATTGGTATTGTTTGAGAATACAAGAATGTTTCCTTGGTCTGAATACATTTCTGTCAGCATAAAACCTTTATCAATTTTTCTGATTCTTGGTTCACCATCACCCAGAATATCTATATTGTCCTGACGATAATGGTTTAATTTCTGGATATACGCATGCATATCCAAATCTGGATTCTGCCAATCCATAGTTTTTCTACAAAACGGATCTTTGTATCCCGTGACACAATTCTCCGTTCCCTGAAGCATACTAGGATTTCCTGGAAAAGTGTACCATATCGGTAGTGCTATTTTAGCACTCCTTCTTGCCACAATCTTCTGTTTTTCAGATATTTTATCATGGCTTGCTGAATAACTCCTAAATTCAAAAGTTTCAAAATCAGCATCTGTATGTCTCCAAGGAGCTTCAATATCATCCAGCTTTTGAAACGGATTTGGATTCATGAGTTCTCCAACCAAAGATGTCATCAGGGTTACTGTGTCATGCGTCGATATGACATTCATTAATATATCTGACACAGATTTGGGATATTCCCCATACACTTTTCTAAAGTTGTACAGAAAATGTTCCCATTTTCCCCATCTCACCCAACGAACAATCCCATCTCTTAATGGATAATTCATTAAAGAGTTCGTCTGTCCGTCAAAAATTTGTGGATTTTCTCGTTTGGTCGCAATATCCCACATTTCATTAATGAAAATGATTTCCGGATACTCTTTTTGAATGCTACTTACAACTGCCAAAAGAAATTCTCTTGGCAACATATCCCCTAAGTCCATTCTGAATGCCGCTACGCCTGCTTTTATATACATCTTCAGAATTTCTATGCATTCTTTTTGCACTTCTGGATTGTACTTATTAAGTTCAGGCATATTGGGATACCCATACCATCCGACTGGCTTTCCATCTTTGAAGGTGTAAAATTCTCTGTAGGGAGAATTTACATCAGATATTGCTGATTTAAAATATTCATGTTCATCTGATGTATGGTTAAATGCCATATCGCATATAACCTTTATTCTCAACTTCTTTGCTTCTGCACAGAGTTCCTCCAAATCCTTCCAAGTTCCCAGCATAGGATCTATCTGCCAAAAACTCTCAGCTTCATAATGGTGATAATTTCTACTTTTACATATTGGATTCATATATATTGCATTGAATCCAAGTTCTTTTATATACGGCAATTTTTCTTTTATCCCTTGTAAATTACCTCCGTAAAAGTATTCATTCCGATATATCCCATCTGAATCTGGCTGCCAATCTGGCATTCTATCATCCCAGTCTTTAATCTTTCTTCCTTTTACTGGAATAATACCATTACTGCCAATAGCGAACCTATCCGGCATAATCTGATAAATCATCCTTCCTTTCCATTCAGGATATTCCTTCAGATTTGCATCTTTAATCTTAAGCCTCCAGCAGTATTCATTGGGATATGCTTCTATTTCTTTCTGTGTTGTTAAAAATTCTTCAGTTTGATAAACATAGTACAGTTGCCCCTCTATACAAAGGGTAAAATAGTACCAGTATATCCCTGACTTGCTCAGCTTAAATTCAGCTGAGTACACACTCCGCGTTTCTTCTGTTTGTTCTTCCTTTCCTTGGTATTGCAGATTTACCTGCTTTACAATTTCATCAAATTTGTAAAAAATTATCTGCAGGTTTTCCACAAATCCCTTATCTGGAATCTTCACTTGTATCTTTATATTGGTTTCTGTTGTACATTCTTTTGGCTTCATCAGCCGAAATTCAAAATAACCTTCTCTTCTTAACATTTTTTCCTCCATCCTTTCTATTTATAATACATGAATCCTTATCTATTGTAAAAAGCTATTTAGCTTATAATGCCACTTTAATATTTTCTTTTATATTTGTCAATGTCATTTTCTGTAAAATTTTGTCTTTTTCTTATATCTCTAAGATAATTCTTTTTTTAATATAAGAAACTTAACCTTGTTGTATACGGAAAAAATGTAATGAACTACCTACTGTTAGCAATCCATTACATTTATAAATAAAATTATCATTCTTTATTCATCATCATCTAATGTTTCATCATATTCATACTCATACGTAATTTCTTCTTCTACTGGTTTTTTTGTTTTTTCTATTCTTTCTTTTATATGTCTACTTTCATCTAAATCCTCTTCTATTCTACTTTTATCCATTCTTACTTTTTCTGATTTTTTCTGTTCTTTATCTGTGCTTTCTCCCTTTGTTTTTTCTTTATCTTTTGCCTTTTGCATACATTTGTTGATCATATTATTGGTTTTATCTAATAAATCTGGAATATAGTCTAAAAGTTTGTCTATTGATGAACTATAATTAACAGGCATTAGTTTTACATTTTCTCCTTGGATAACTAGAAATGCAATTGGATTAATGGTAACACCTGCTCCTGAACCACCTCCAAATGGTAATCTATATTGTACCTCTTCTTCTTTTTCTCTTTTCCTGTACTCATCAACAGTTTCTCCCTTAAATTCACTTCCTCCTGCTGCAAATCCAAATGATACTTTTGATATAGGGATAATCACAATATTATTAGATGTTTCAATTGGTTCTCCTATGATGGTATTGACATCTATCATATCTTGGATACTATTCATAGCTGTAGTCATAAGACCTTCTATTGGATGTTCGCTCATGATTTTTCCTTCCTCCTTTTTTATTTAATACATATATGGTATTTATAATATGTATCAGTTTTATTTGAAATATACCAGAAATTTCAATTTTTATGGAATTTTCATTTCTATAAACTGGTTCAATTTTATATACTGTATTCTTTTCTTTTACATGAATTTTTGAAAAAGAAATAGCTAATATACTAGAAAAAAAAGCAACTAATATAGATGTTAAAAATGCATTTTCTGTTCCCAATTCTACTTCTAATTCTAAATTATTCACATAGATACCTTTACTAAATTCTTTCAATCCTTTTATCATTTGCATATCAAATTTATCTTTGTTTTGTAAAATATCTTTTTCCAATCGTTTTACTTTTTCATTCATTTTCCAT
Source organism: uncultured Clostridia bacterium (assembly GCA_944389225.1). Classification (GTDB taxonomy): domain Bacteria; phylum Bacillota; class Clostridia; order TANB77; family CAG-508; genus CAG-269. Next base: position 6,317 of record CALXLP010000047.1, read on the forward strand.
GATTGTTGTATTTTTCTCAATTTATTCTTATTTATTGTAAATTTTAAAATTGGTATATTTCCAAAAATTTTTAATCTTATGATAATTTCATATCTATCATTTAAATGCTTTATACTTTGTGAATCTATGATTAAATTTATCATTCTAATATCTAATTTAGAAGTTAAAACAACCAAAGCCAAACATAAAAATATTAATAAAATAAAAAGAAAAACCAATTACATCACCTTGTTTCTTAGTTCTGTAATTAGTTTTCCCCTCTTTTTATAATTTAATCAATATTTTCACATGATTCTTTCTTCATTTCTTATGCTCTTTTTGTTTTCTCAACAGTAATATCTCCAAATAATTCTTCTTGTGTCGTTTCTACTTTTTTTCTTCTTGACATTTCTAATAACCCACTAAATGCTGTTACCACTTCTTGTTTATTATGCTTATTTAATGAAAATAATTTATTAAACACAAATCGTTTTTGTTTTACCAATACTTTAAACATTTCTTTTACTTTACTAGCTACTGTGTAATTTTCCACTAATGCAATTTTTTCAATATTTTTTGCATTCTGATTGATCTTTACACGATTTCTTTCTATTAATTTATTATATATATTCGGAATAACCGTATTATCATAATCTTTTTCCAATTTCTGTTTTGGAAGTTCAATATTTTCTTGATTTTTATAATATCGATTTCCATTTTGAATATAATTTTGTTTCAATACTTTGCTAATTTCTTTAAACTTTTTGTATTCAATGATTCTTCTAATTAATTCTTCTTCTGTTAATTCTTCTTCTTCCTCTTCTTGTTTTGGAAGTAATTTTTTTGATTTTAAATATAGTAAAGTAGATGCCATAACAACAAACTCACTAGCAAATTCCAAATTCATTTCTTCCATCTGATTTAAATATTGTATATATTGATCTGTAATTTCATTTATTTGGATATCATAAATATTCATTTTATTTATCTCTATTAAATGACATAATAAATCTAATGGTCCTTCAAAATTTTCTATCTTAATGGCATATTTTTTTGTTTCTAATGTTAATATCGACATTGTTTCTCTCCTCTTTTATATATCTTCTAGTGCTATTGTAATATTTTCCTTTTTATATCCTTTTTTCATGAGATATTGTTTAATTTCTTCTAGTTCTAATGATGTTACTTTTTTGTTTGCAATATTACTAGCTGATTTTATTTCATATTGATTTAATTCTTCTTTATTTTCATAGATATAATCTTCTATATCTTCTTTTTTGATTCCTTTGCTATATAGCTTATATTCTATTTCTCGTATTGACAAATTTTTTAAAGCCATAAAATTATTAATTGTTTTTCTGATATATTCTTTATCATCTATATATTTTGCCTCTTTTAAATAGGCAATAATATCCTCTAATAAATTTTCCTCTATCTCTCTTTCAAATTTTTTTCTAATTTCATTTTCACTTCTCTTTTTATATAATACATATTTTAATACTTTTGTTTTTTCTTTATCAAATTCTTCTACTGTATACATTTTCACTCCTTTTTTCATTTATAAATTTAGATACAGCTTCTGCAAATCCTCCTGTTTTTACTGTATTTTTCGTTACATAAGAAGCTACCTTTTGTACCTCTTCATAACTTCCTCCAATTGCCACTCCAATTCCTGCATGTTTTATCATTTCCATATCATTAATATTGTCTCCAATTGTCATAATTTTTTCCATTGGTATATGTAAATAGGTACTTAATTGCATTAAAGCTTGATATTTGGTTACATGTTTAGGAACAATATCTAAATATTCATACTCTTTACCTACAATTTTATCTATATATTCTCCATATTTCTTTATTTGTATTGCTGTTACCTTGTCTTTGGATTCAATTTCTCTTTTTATTTTTGATAATTTCCTTTCACCAGATAAGATTAATTTTAATATATTAGGATTTTGTTCCTTTATATATTTTTCTATAGAATCTACAATTTCAAAATTTACATGATCTTTGTATAAAACATAATTCCTATAAGCCATATAGTCTAAATTTTCTTGTACAATAATTTTATTATCTGTATAAATATGTATATGTAAATTATGTTTCTTTGCTATTTCTAAACAATCCATTACTTGGGCATTGGTTATAGTGTTTCTAATAATCTCTTTACCTGTTTGCAAATTCATAATTTGTGTTCCATTTCCGAAAATCCCATATACAGGATCTAATGTATTACATATATCTTTTGTCATTGCATATGTTTTTCCTGTACAAATTACAAATTTAACATCCATTTGTTTTAATTCTTTGACTGCCTCTAGATCCATTGCTGTTATTTCATTGTTATATACAATTGTTCCATCTAAATCACTTGCTAATAATTGTATCATATGTTTCTCCTTTACTTTAGGTTTCTTTCTTCCCAACCAAATTCACTATATGGTATTTTTTGTATATAATTATGAATCGCTTCCTTTCTATCATCTACTAAATTCTCTGGAAGCTTATGAATATCAAACCATTTTATTTCTTCATTTTTATTAGGTTCTCCAATCTTTGGTTCTCCCTTCCATTTTTTTGCTTTAAAATATCCGTTATAGTAAATAGTATCTACTCCATTAATTTTATGAATCAATGAAACAAATTCTAAGTCATTGACATTAATATCAATACACAATTCCTCTTTTGCTTCCCTTTTCATTGCCATCTTCATACTTTCCATATTTTCGACATGTCCACTTGCTGAACAATCCCAATGTCCATCCATATATCCTGTATTTTTTCTTTTTTGCAATAAAATTTCTTCTTTTCCATTATTCTCTCTAATTAGCATTAACATGACAGCTGATAAAGTTCTATATCTTTCTTTCATTTTTTTCTCCTCTAAATCGTGAAATACTTCGAAGCAGTCTTCACATTTATGCATAAAAATCCTTGATTTCATTATGCATACTTTCCTTATATTTTACTATAAAGATTTTAAAATATCAATAACAAATTTCCAATTGAAAAAGAGATACTGTAGGTTTGTCAAACATATGTCACACTTAATTGAAATTTATATTGTTTGAAGTACCTTTTTCAATAACTGTTATT